>JAGGUS010000025.1 GCA_021158375.1 Thermoprotei archaeon | reverse complement strand
TGACGAAAACAATAGGTACATTATACTCTATAGCTTTAGTTATAATTGCCAGTTGTAGTCTACGGTAAGCAAAGTGAGATAACTTGTCAGCTAGACTGGAAGACTTCTTAGAGGCATTAAACCATAGCTTATCTAGGTTCTCTAGGGCTATGGCACTCTTAGCTTTCTTAGCTTTTAGTACTATGTATTTAGCGAACTTACGAGACCAGTCAACAACGATATTTCTTGAACGTTTATGATGGCTTCTAATCCTATTAAGTATTCTCTGGTTATATCTCCATATCCTAGGATACTTCTTCTGCAACTTCTCAGCGTGAACCTTCAGAGAAAATGCTTCCACGAACCAAGTATCTATCCTCCTAATCTTCCTACCATCATAAACTACTACTTTCTTCAAATTTATGTCTAGAGAAATCGCATTCCTTGGTTTGTATGGTTTGTACTTCCATCTGAATGGTATGTTTACCCATATTCTCCCCTGCTTATCTATGCTAAGCATCACTTCATACCATTTTCTACCAAGGAACTTCTCTATGTGGTCTCTATTGTGTAATAGTTTTATCTTGAACTCTCTACTTCTAAGCTTTACAATTACAAGTTGATTCTCTAAGTCAACTTTTGCATCATACTTGTCTAGTCTTACTGATAGTTTCTTTAGAAGTGGTTTTCTACCTCCATTTCTCTTAGCCGACTTGGTTATTGATAATGCGTACTTGTATGTTTGCTTGGCTTGGTGTGCTCTGAAACCTTGGTTTCTAAGTAGCTTATAGAATAATTGGTGCACTTGATTAAGTGTTGGTAACTTATCAAGCTCCCATAAGCAGTCAATAATGCGCTGTGTTGCTCTGCGTGTAAGATACAACTCCTCTCTTAGCTCTTCTAGAGAACCCTCTACTAGTTCTCCTTGTGCTTTCAACGTTAGCGTGTATTCTCCTCGGGGAACAACCTTAACTGAGGTTGTCATCCCCCTCATCGGAAACACCTATGCAATATTTTAATGAATGCAGATTTATAAGTTTTTGCATTTATATATTGTCACGGGTGTATTCGTGAGTATTGTGTATATGTTTGAGGCGAGTGTAATTAAAATGGGTAGTAGATACTATATCTATCCGCCTAAGCGGTATCAAGATAAGATAGCGAGGCTACATGGGAAGAAAGTGAAAATACTGCTTGTGTGTGAAAAAGGCAACTCATGAAAAACATATACAATTATATGCTTTTATATAAAAACTGCTACGGCGTAGATGAGAATTTAACTATTGGAGCTGCTAAGCTTAAACTCAAATATCATAGTGTATTATCATTAGCGGATTGTTATCTCATAGCATTAGCGAAGCGATATGGAGCTATTATAGTAACAACTGATCACAACATAAAAGAAGTCAAAGAGGCGTCCACGATATTATTGGAGTCGCTATAATACCTAATATTCGTGCGAATTTGTACTTAGCAAAGCTTAATAGTCAGTTTTACTCAGCTATACTATAGGTGAACCTAGTTTGACTCTTAAGTTAAAGGTTGGAAGAAAGGGTTATATCATCTTACCTAAGGCAATTCGTGAGGCTATCGGTATTGATGAGGGCGACGAAGTTATTGTTGAGATTAAGGATGGAATCATACTTAAGCCTGCTAAGCGAAAAGTTGATATAGAGAAACTTAAGGAGTCCTTAAGAAGGCATGTTGAAACATTGAAAAGGATACCTGGTAGAACAGAACCTAAACCAGGCGAGCTAGCACAGGCGTATCTCGAGGAGGAGTTCGAATAATGAAAGTATTCATAGACGCCCCACTCCTCATATACCTCAATACTTTAACAGATTCCCGAGATAGGATCTTGTATGAGAATTTCTATATAGAGGTCTTAACTAAATATAAGCCTTATACTGATGTACTCGTTCTTGACGAACTAATTTACGTTTCTAAGAAAAGATATGGTATCCCATATGATGTTTCAATAGAGTTCATACAATCAAATGTACTTCCCTACATATCTATACTTAATTTAGGTGAAGACGAATATAATCATGCAACAAAGTTGCTAGTAAAGTACAACCTTAGGCCTTCAGATGCCCTTCACTTAGGAGCAATGGTTAACAATGGCATTACTTTAGTAGTTAGTGAAGATAGGGGATTTGATAAAGTACCTACAGTAAAAAGGTTATGGGTAGACTAACAGTTATAATTCATCAAAGTTATATCTATGATAATCTTCAATTTTATCCCCTAGATCTATAAGTAATAAATACATATTCGAAGAATTTCTCCCAGCATCTTACCTGGTCGATAACTTTATGTGTTTACTCTTTGCTACAAAAGTTAAATATAGATCTAATTAGTACACCCTACAGGTGATATTGCATGACGATAATAACTATGTCCGTAGAAGATTGTAACAATAACTTGGTAGCATCCCCTTTCGATAAGGCAAGCTATTACATATTGTCTATAGTAGAGCCAAACATTATTAGAAGCATTAAGAGCCCTCGTATAGGAGTTAAACCAAGCGAATATTTCGCTGAGCTAGGGATTGAATATTACCATAATATCCGTTACGTGGAATGGAAAGAAGGGCTATTCAAGAATTACGTACTGAGATCTTTAAGTTAATGCAAGAAGTACCATAGAGATTGTTGAGGAATTCTTTGCTGGGGATATTGATGAAGGATGTAATGGTCAATGGTCTTAGAGCGTTAATAATAGCTGGTTCTACAAGAGCAAAAAGCAATAGTTTATTACTTGCAAAGAAAGCGGCATCCCTACTTACAGATAAGGGTGTGAAAACAGAAATTATAGAGTTGAGGAAATACCACATAAGTGATTGTGCTGGTTGCCGCCGTTGTATCGAAATAAATAGATGCTGTATTCACGATGATATGAGTATGAAGATAATTCCTTGTCTCCTTAAAAGCCATATTCTGATTATCTCAAGCCCAGTCTACTTTGATAATGTATCCAGTCTTGTAAAGAGATTTATGGATAGAACATGGTGTATTCGTGGGTTCTTACGTAATAAAGTATTAGGTGCTATAGTTGTTGGAAGAGGATACGGTCTAGACATGGCCATAGCGGCGATTTATAATTGGGGATTAAAACATGAAATGATAATATGCCATAGGGGAGTTAGAGCACATGCATATAATTACGCAGAGGTCATGGACGATAAGAGAGCCTTAAAGGATTTAAGTAATATGTGCTCCAGGCTTTTTGAAATCTCTAGCATGCTCCACAGTAATACTCAAGATTGAATTTTAATGTATATTGACTGAACGCTCAGTCAGGGATACATATAAAAACGAGAGCGCAACTGTGGTTAGAGTCGTATACGCCTTAAAGAGCTTCCTCTCTTCCTCCAGCCATTATACCTATTATCCAGCCAGTTATCTGTATACTATATGTTCATATGAGAAACTACGTTGAAAGACTTCTACAGGGCATAGTGATGCAATAATTGATTGCGTTGTTGATAAGTTTCTAGAAAAATACTCTTCAAGAAATCCTACTCACTTTCGCTTATTAGGCATATGATGAGGAGATAGATAAAGAGATCTTAAGACCTTGTAGCTTCACAATCAGATTAGTTGCGCAGAAAGTATATGGTGATGTATCGTTAGGGGATAGGGTTAAGAAAGGAGTATTGTTGGCACGCTTATATGTTAAGTGAAATTGTATGAATCTTGATAAATAAACGCAATAAAGCGATAGTGTCTAATGTAGGCTAATAAACCATAATGTGTGTCTCATAAAACTTAAGTGTGTAGTTGATTACATTATTAATAACTAAGCTGGGGATATCTATGCCGTTTACACCGTTACATTTAGGTCCAGCTTTGACCATAGGGTATATTGTTCGTAAGAGAATTCATTGGCCGACGTTCATTCTCGCTAATATAATAGTTGACATCGAACCATTACTGGTATTTGCACTTGGTATATCGAATTATCCGCTACATGGCTATCTACATACGTTCATCTCTTCATTAATAGTGGGTTCGCTCCTCGGGTATATTATGTATAAAACGGATAAGGTTTTTAGACTATCTTTTGAGAAATTAGCATTAGTAAATGGGGAGATTGGTAGCCTAAGAGATTATGTAATAGCTGGTGTTACTGGTTGGGCTATTCATGTCGTCTTGGATTCTCCATTATATTCTGATATACGACCACTATATCCTCTGCAATATAACCCATTATACAATCCATCTCTTCAGAGAATACCGTATGTTTTATGCTCTATATTGTTAGTCATAGGTATTATAGTGTATTTAATCCACCTCTATAAAACATCGTTAAAGAGGACTGGAAGGCTACATGCTAGGATTCAGACTGGGCTCTTATCACTCATCTTGGGGATAATATCTTTAACACTGATATTGACCAATCCACTATTCGATATACTCTCATTAACTCTAATCGCTATCGGAATCATACTGTTCCACACGTCATTAATGAAAATGGCTATACGATGGAAGAATAGGATAACATATTCTCTTGTATCAATGTTAGTATCGTTATTCTTGTTTATCATAGTACTAGTATCAACTCACTCTTCTCCGTACTTAAAGCGCATTACGAGCACTATGCATGGACACGTATTCGCTATATACGTAGCCTGGTTTATAATGTTAATGGGATTGCTTCTGTTACGAAGTCCGCTGAGGAGCTTAACAAGAGGGACAGAGGATAGATTATTTACGAATATGGTTGATTTACTGATCGCTGGTTGGTCTTTAACGCCAATTATAATAGGGGCACCGATAGTGTTGATAGCTTTAACCATGATGGCTATAAAATTCCCTCGTAGTAGTATGAGAATAGTTCGAAGTCTAAGTAGCTCATAAGGGTTGTGAAACTGTTTCTTTATCGTAGGTCTTTGTAGGCCTTTCTTGTCTTAAGAGCCACTTAATAAGCTTATAAGTGATGGTGTCACGTGAACTTAGTGGTGACCCCAGATTCCCATTCAATTAACACTAATTAATTATGTCGAACATGTAGTTTTCCTTACCACATATGAGAATTGGGTAGGAAAAAATAAATTGCCTTCTCGTTAACTAATATTGGGTACTTATGTCTAATAATCCATCAAGATTTAGAAAGAGACTTGGCCGAATGTACAGAGGTGAGAGGTTAGGCATAATCATCCCTATAGAAGGTGAAGAACTTGCCAGTAAGGGTAAGGGTAAAGTTAAGAAGTCTGAGAAACGATAGTAGCGTATTAGTTCCTGCTCTCCTCAATACTGGTTTTACATCTAACGAATTGGATATACATGTCCCTAAGGATATAGCTAGCAAGTTAGGACTATGGCCTCCTCCCAAAAACTCCTCATTAGAAGTTCTTAATACTGCTGGAGGCGAGGTGCTTAGTTACTTCATTCCTAATGCAGTAGAGCTAACCGTCATCGAAAATGATAGGAATTCGAAAACAATAACGTGCAATGTCATAATCTCACTCCATGAACCGGAAGTATTATTATCTGATGCTGTAATTGAGGAACTTGAGATAGAGATTTTATCTCCTCGTACTGGCCTCTGGAGATTCAAAGGTGAGGATAAAGTTAGAAGGAGCATTTAAGTACTTCTTATAGCTTCGTCACTTATTCTCAATTGGGTAAGCTACCGTTAACTCCTGGTCTTTCGGAATACGTATTTACCTCTATACTTAAAGTTGACCCTATAATTCGATTTTACAGACATCTCGAAAAGGAGATGATTAGACGATGTATTGAAAATATCTCTCTAAAACTCATACCATATGCTAACGATTTAAGTCCTGTTATAATTTCTACACGTATTACATATCCTCTTATCCGTATGCTCAAACCTCTTGGTATACGACACTCCTACGATGTTAGGTCTAAGAATGTCGCAAAATGTGTTTCTAAACCTATAACTCTTTTACATGACTATCTTGAGAAAGCTGGAGTAGACGCCATTGTTAACTACGATGCTGTACAAAAAGATAATCTTTCGAGCCTTGCTTAGCTCTAAAACTGATACATTAAAATTGTTGCTATAGCTTCGTACCTTACTGTTCTTTATCACTTAACATTAACTTAGAATATTCTCTCATATTAATTCCCCTGTATCCTGTATATTGTTAGGGGATGCAATCAATTTAGTTCTAATAAAGCTTCCTAAACTTAATAATGAACTAAGAGTTTAACGTGAACGTAGTAGTGTATTGAGGGATCGAGAAACTAGCTAAGATAAAGAGGTTTAACTGCCAAAAAGCCTTGTCGTAATGTAAATTTTAATTTAGTGTAAGCTATTATTACTCTATGGGGTTCTTCTGGAATGCATGGGGAAGAAGTGCTTATATTATTAAGCCTGTTGCTTTTATCTTACATAAGTACATTAAATCTCGTTACCACTTCATCAAATCAGAATCCTAGTCAGTATCCTAGCCCAACCTTCGAGCTACGTAGGATAAAGGACGTGCTAGTGCCTTTTCAGAATGGGCTACCCTATCCCAGCTTTGAGCCCAGCTGTAGCAGACTAACTTATAGTCTGAATGGAGAATGGAGGATCTACTATGATGTAAATTCCCGTTTTAACACGCTTACTCCGAGAACACCCGAAAACATAAAGAGGCTGGAAAGCGAACTAGCTCGCCTTCCGCCATTTAAGTCTTGGGAAAAGACTCATGTACCTAGTTGTAACAACGTTAGGGGATCCAAGCATGAGGGCTACCAAGGTGTCACATGGTATGTAAAGTTCTTCGTAGCCCCTAAAACTTTTCAAGGGAAGTTTGTAAGGCTGATCTTCCAAGGCGTGAACTACTTTGCAGATGTCTGGCTTAATGGGCATTACTTAGGTTATCATGAAGGGGGATTCACCCCCTTTATATTTAATGTTACAAATCTCCTAAACTACGGTAGTAACAACACACTAATCGTACGGGTCGACAACATTCCCTGGGAGTCTACTAAGGCCATAGTACCGTACAAGGTATGCGACTGGTGGAACTATGGCGGAATATATAGGGACGTGTATCTCGAAGCCCTATCTCCAGTTTATATAGCTAGAGCTGACGTTATACCATTTAAGAATAATGATCTCTGGAACCTAAACCTGACCCTAGTACTCCACAATACTCAAAAACAGAGAGTTAATGCTAATATTTCAGTTAGCGTCTACCCAGTAGGAGTACTCAAAGATGAAATCTCTAAGAGATTCTTAGAGGAGGTGGTATCGCTAAAAGGAGAACCGCTCATCGCAACAAATTTGACGATAACGATATCTCCACGTAGTGTGGAAGTCATTAGGGTACCATTTAAAGGGCTTAAGGTTATGGAATGGACGCCCGAAACTCCATACCTATACGTCCTACACGTAAGCCTGAAATCGCCTTTAGGCGCTGACGAACTGAACGTTCAGTTCGGATTTCGCGAAGTAAAGGTTAGCGATGGACAGCTATTGTTAAACGGGAAACATCTGTTCCTTAAAGGCTTGAACAGACATGAGGACTATCCAGGCAAAGGCCGTGCTCTGGACTTTGAAGACATCCTTAGAGATCTAAAATTCATAAAAGATATGAGGGCTAACTGGGTTCGTACTGCACACTATCCGAATCATCCAATGACTTACGTTCTTGCCGATAGGCTCGGGCTTCTAATATGGGAGGAGATCCCAGTATACTGGTTTGACGGTGAAGCGTTCAAAATACAGATGTCTAGAGGAATAGCTAAGCAGATGCTGCTCGAAATGGTGTTCCGCGATTACAATAGACCGTCGATAATCATATGGAGCCTTGCTAATGAGTGTGGTTCCTATGAAGAACGAATAGAGTATCTTAAGGAACAGGCTTACCTAGCTAGGCTCGTAGATCCAACGAGGCTTTTAGCAGAGGCTATAGTATGGAATCCAAATGACGATACATGGCTAAAAGCTGGGCTAGATCTCTTAGCTGTAAACGCTTACTTCGGTGTGTTCTATGGTAATGTTAAAGACCTAGGGCCAAATCTGGATAAACTCCACTCAAAGTACCCTGAAGTACCCATTTTAATTACGGAATTTGGACTATGGTCCGGTGGTGGTGTCGGTGAAGAGAGACAGGCTGACTACTTCCGCAAAACGTGGAGTCAACTCAAGCAACGCGGGTATCTAGCTGGTGTGTGTTGGTGGGCGGCATTCGACTATGATAGCATGAGAGTCTTCGATACATTCGGTGCAATAAGCTGGGATAGAACTCATAAGAAAGCGTTATTCTATGAAATTAAAAAAGCTTATGAAGAGTTTCAGCTACCCGAAAAGAGCAAGAGGGGGACGTTGCTGAGTATTCCTCTACTGCTACTAGTAGCGATACTATTACCTCTTCTATGCTTCATCTATATCTACTACTACTTCTTCCGTAGCAGGGACACCAACAGTACTAATAGCTCTAGCTGTAATGACTGTAGGAATCCCAGCTAATGTCATCCTTCCTCATAATAGTATTTAAATAGTTTGACATTCTAATAATTTTTTATTGAACCACTCAAATTAGTGTTAATTAGCAAATTAAACACATAGTTTTTCTCATTGTACATGAGGATTAATAGTGAAAATCGGCTACTCATTTACTTTATACATCTTAAGTAGATCTCGAGGATTACAGTATCTTAGCTCCTCTATATTTGAATATATTTTATCGTAGCTTACAAGCATTTCATTCTCGGTTATCGCTGTCGATGCATGTAAGCTGTCGAAATACGTTAGCTCATACTTCTCCCTTATTTCCCACCCCTTTGCTATATGCTTGGGACTCGGCTTGATTATCTCTATGCCATAGTATG
>JAGGUS010000202.1 GCA_021158375.1 Thermoprotei archaeon | reverse complement strand
GGAGGCGAAGCCGAGACGCTAGTTATAGATACTCCCTTCTTTAAATACGCAATAGATATACTGGACTTCGAAATAGTTAGAAGGGGTCTCTATTCATGGGACATGATAATAAAGAAAGTGAAGCTAAGGAAGAAGTAGTCCTAAAGAACTGTAGGCTAGTCATAACTAAAGATGAAAATGGAAGGTTGCTAGAAAATGTAGATATACTCTTAAAGGATGGACGTATCATAGAGATCGGAACTATAAAGGATAAGAAAGGCATAATTTTAGATTGCTCAAATGCTCTCATAACTCCCGGTTTTACTGATGCTCATATGCATCTCATATGTCATGATATGACTAAGGCACATAGCTTTGCACGTATGGTACTACTTAGTGCTCTAGTTAACGGCGTCACTAATGCGGTTATCTTCACTAATGTTCCTAACGTGGTAATGGCTACGGCCAAGGAAGTGGGTATACATGTAAGGTTGGCTATAAGCCCTGAAGAATACAAGAGATTTAGTAACAGGGAAATGGCGAACACAATCATATCGATAGAAGACCCCCTCTCCTTACCCGATCTCATTGAATCTATAGATCGTGTCGTGGAGTTGCATATACACATATCTGAATCCAGGAATGAAGTGTTTACGTTTAAGAGGAAATATAAGAGGACACCGATAGCTTGGCTTCTTGATAGAAATCTTTCCGTTGAAAAGGTCTACCTCGTGAATCCTAATTGGATTGCGAGTTGGGAGTTAGAATTGTTTAAGAAGCTTAAGCCCTGCATAATATGGTCGCCGTCCACATCTATGTATAGAGCTCTAGATGGTTTCTTCCCTTATAAGGAATTATCCGCTCTGAGAGTTCCTCTAGCTATAGGTAGCTGTGATTCGGCAAGCCTTTCGATTAGCTTATTAGATGAATTAAAGATAGGGTCACTTCTCTTGAAATATAACTACTGGGATCCTTCGCTCTACATATCTCTTAATGCTGTTACTACAGTTGGTGAGAGGATCATGGGAGTCCCTGTAGGCTGCGTTAAGATTGGGTATTTAGCGGATCTAATATTGTTTGACATAAAGCGACTTATGGCAAAGGGCTTAGACCTAAAGAATATTGAAAGGGCATTTATAGAAAAAGTATCCTCCCATGATATAATGATGGTCATTTCCAGAGGTAATGTAGCATACTCTAGATCAAGACTTCCGCAGGTATTAGAAGGTGTGTACTAATGAGTTTTTATGATAAAACTTGAGGCTATGTACCCTGAATCTAGGCCTACTAAGAATAACCATTGTGTATAATCCTTACTGATGACTGAGTAGAGTAATGTTGTAATCTCTAGTACTAACCTATATCTGAATATCAAAGAAAACATCCCCTTTATCTTACCTTTATCCGATAGGTCATTCCCTATTTCATCTATCACTCCTGATATCATAAACATTACTAATGGTATAAGCATGCATCTCTTAATTCTAATTCCCATTAACATCAAGTTAATTACAATTAATGCCGTAGCAATGCCATGCTCGTACGAGTCTATCTTCCCTGTCGCTATCACCGAAATCAATATGGCTAGGTATATAGGTATTATTACTACATACATTCTTATAGTTAACGCTAAGACTGCACCATATGCTATGCCCAGTATGACGCCTATTATTCTGTTTACATTTAGTATTCCTTCTGAAATATCATCTGTTAGCTTCATTAAGGCTCCTGATGTAAATGCCAACAGAAACAATGGGATTACCATAGTTTCAGGTCATCGAATACTTTTATAATGATTAATGGGAATATCACAGAGGCCTCTCCGTATACCGTTACATGATTAGCCTTTTCCTGTATCTTTCCCCAAGATACCGCCTCATTAGTTCTTGCTCCTGATAGAGAGCCATCCCATGGTTGCGCTGTAGTTATATAGACTGCATAGTCTAGTCCTCCTCTCAATAAGTTGACACCTATTGTATAATGTTTCGCTATTCCACCTCCCAGTATTATACCTCCTGTCTTTTTCGAGTCGAAAACTATGTCCGCAAGCTCTTGCATATCCCCTGTTACATCTATTACAAAGTCCTTATGAGTCTGCTTAAAGAAGAATATTTGAAGGCCTAGTGCTGAATCCGTAATCCCTGGACAGAATATCGGAATTTTATTTACATAAGCCCAATAGATGAATGATTTTTCATCTTTCATCCGCTTACCTATCTCTCTTATAAGCTCTGATGGCGTAATAACTCGCTTCTCCTCATATATTTCAGATAACATCTTCTGAACTATACTCTCAAACTTTACATATCTATCATTAGGGATTAAGATATTTCCTAGTCTGTTTACTCCCCTCTTATGCAAGTCTACATCATCCATATCGAACCTCCCGATAAGGTAGTCAGATACCGCTTTTATCACATCATGATCTATAGCTCCACCTGTAGTCACAATTACATCGACAAACTTCCTCTTTACTAGTAATGTGAATATACTTCTAAGGCCAGATGCTACCATATTTGCAGTAAAACTCAAGAATATAGTTGCTCCTTCCCTCTTCATACTTTCTATTATCTCTACTGCCCTTCCAATCTCGGTCGCTTGAAATCCTATATTCATCATCTGTTCAAGAAGTTCACTCACCTTCATATCTGGCGTAATTTCATAATCCGTAACTTTAGGCAACTTCATGTTCAATCCCTCAACTTTTAGTGTAATAAGTCATGGCATGCCTTATATTAATAGTTTAACTAACCTTAAGGGGTTAATTTTAATGATAAGTTCGATCATCTTGAATAATCTCCTGCTTAGAATACGGCTGGCTAGGTTATAATGAAAGTCATAATATTCACTAAGTTCATCTAGATACTCCTCCTTAGCGAATAATGTCTTAAATAAGACATCTACTTCATGATCGTTAAGTTCATCTAAAATCCTTCTCGCTATAAGCATGTATTTAATCTCCTTTCCGAATAGTTTATTCCATCTCTTCTTATAGTTGATTCCTATATTATCGCCTTTAGCTATTTCCTCAGCTAATATGATTGCTCCTATGCCTCCATAATATATTCCTCCGCCAGTTAATGGTTTATTCTGCCCAGCGCTATCCCCTACTAAGAACACCTTATCACTTACATCACTGAATCTCTCTAAAACGCCTTGAGTATTAACTAATCCTCCCATTCTTCTCAATAGCTTACCTTTCCGCAATAACTTCCTAATTGTATCCGTCCTCTTTAATGAACTCATTCTCCTATTCGGATCACCTCTAGTAGCTAGACCTATACGAACTCCTGTTCCAGTTGGTATTAGCCATCCGAAAAGACCTCTAGAGAACCTGCTTCCTAGGAATACACGGACATGGTTCTTCTCTTCATCAGTTATTCCCTCTATTTCATACTCCTCTTGAACTCCTAGTAGTGCCTCTTTACTTATTCTGATTACGCTCTTAGTTATGCTCCTTAAAAGGCCCTCAGCACAGACGACATACTTCGCTTTTACTACTTTCTCTTCTTTATTATTCCTATCCATAACTATGGCCTTTACATAGTTCTTCCTAACCGATATGTCCAATACCCTGTGTCCTTTAAGTACCTCAGAGCCTGCCTGTAGCGCTTGCTTAGCTATTTCTTGATCGAATTTAATCCTATCTAAAACTATACCTAGTGGTCTTTTGGTCTTAAACATGATCGCATCTCCGCTTGGTAGGACTAATTTGATTCCGTATACCTTGTTCAGTACTATGCTACTTGTCTCAGGTACTTTAAGTTCCTTTAAACAATTCGTACTAACTAATCCTGCACAATGTGGAGGAACGCCAATTTCGTCATGTTCTTCAAATACTACTACATCGATATCTCTTAGTGCTAGCTCTCTAGCGGTTATTAATCCTGAAGGTCCTCCTCCGATTACGACAACTTCTCTATACATGCTAGCTCCCTTTAAGGGACGTAGAATAGTATCTGCTCGTGATCTCCTATGTTTATCCCTTCTTCAGCCCAGGCGACCAGTATGTTGCCATCCCCTATTATCTCGTGATCTCCCGCCATATCTACATCTATAACTTTCCAACCCGGCGGGAATATCCAGTAAATTTCGTAATCATATTCTGCTATCTCTGGTTCGTAGTGATCTTCATATACATTTATTCCCTTACGTAAAGTTCCCTTGAACTTTATCATGAATGTCGCTGATACTATTTCGGATGATACGAACGACAGATCGGCACCTATTACTTTAGGTCTTACCCTTTGCTCGTTTAGATATACTTTTTCCTCATCAAGGAAGCTCTGCATATTGATTAACATTTTATCTAGTTCCTTCCCTATTTCACCTCTATCCGCTAATTCTTCATAATATCCCTTAGGATCATAATAGTAAAAGATTACTACCTGTGTAATCTCTCCATCACTAGCTACGTTAAAGTATTCCTGTGCGTGAATTGGCACTACTTCCTCTGACATTCTTATCACTATAGACTTGATGAGGAAACTTCATTAAATTTCTACTTCACTTACTGCTTTCATAGCGATCCTTATTAGTGTCATAAGGAGAGGTTTACTATTCTGCCGTTAACTATCGTAGCTACGTTTTTAACTCTCTTCAAGTCTTGAATTGAAACCGCATACGGATCTCTATCAACTATAGTTAGATCCGCTATCATTCCTTCCCTTAATACTACCTCCTTCATTGAAAGTGCTCTTCTAGAACCGTTAGTATAACATTCTAAAGCCTCCTCAAACGTAAGGCATTCATTAGCTGTATACTTGTAGAGCTCTAGGTTTTCGTATCTCCCTCTAGTAACGGCTGCATATATTGTAAGCCATGGATTTACTGGTTCTACTGGCGCATCTGTAGAGAATGCAATTTTTACTCCTGCATCAATCATGCTCTTAAACGCATATGCCCACCTAGCCCTATCAGTTCCCAATCTCTGCACTATCCACCAGTCGCTGATTATGAAATGTGGCTGTACTACTGCTGTTATGCTTAGTTTCTTCATTCTCTTTATAATTTCTTCATTAACTACTGATGCATGCTCTATTCTACAGCTAGAACCATCTATTCCCGAATCCTCTATTGCATTTAAAGCCTCCTCTATCGCTCCATCGCCTATTGCATGTATTGCAACTTGCAGTTCCAGTGAGTGTGCCTCCTCTAAGATATTACGTACCTCTTTTTTATTCATTCTAAGAATGCCTTTATTATTACTATCGCTATAGGGCTCTCTTAGAAACGCAGTTCTCCCTCCTAGCGATCCATCCATGAATATTTTTATTCCCATAATCCTTAGCATGTCATTACCATAGCCTCCTCGAAGACGTAGCGCTTTTAAGTACTTGATCATATTGTATGTGAAATACACCATTACTCTGATAGGAAGCCTTCCACTCTTCTTAAGAATTTGGAGCGCTTCAAAGCTTTCAGGAGTGCAGGACATAAAGCCTACTGCGGTTACTCCATGGCTAGCTAACATATTCAATGCCTCTTCGATTATTTCCGCTCTCTCTGCAACGCTCATTTTTGGAATGTTATTCATTATAGAGCCTATCTCGTCTTCAAAAATGACTCCTGTAGGTATGCCCTTTTCATCAACTTCTACGTTCTTAGTAGCTACCTTATTCATTATACCTGATATCTTTAATGCCTTTGTATTAGCGACTGCAACATGTCCACATACCCTAATCAATAGTGTAGGAATATCCGGACAAACTTGATCAATATCATACCTAGTAGGCATTCTTCTCTCCTTGAATAGTTCGTGATCCCACCCTCTGCCTATAATCCAGCCCTTTATAATCTTTCCTTTATCTCTTGCTTGTCTCACTTTTTCCTTTAACTCGCCTATCGAACGCACACCTCTTAGATCTACCATTCGTGATGAGAGGCCTATTTCATCTAAATGAACATGTGCATCAACTATGCCTGGTAGGACAACGCTCCCCCTTAGATCTATAATTCGTGCCCTAGATCCTCCAACCTCTATGGCGTCTTCATTAGTGCCTACATACTCGATCTTTCCGCTTCTTATAACTACTGCTTCTTCTCTTCCTCTTTCGCTATATATAACGCCATTTATCAATACTAACGACATATCGGATCACAATTAGGTCTTTAACTTTATATCGCTTTGCTTACAACTACCTATCATTTTATTCCTAATCTAACTAAGTTCTTCCCACTGCTTTTTCTTAGCCTCATATTCTTCCCTAGTACCTATAACTCTTGCCGGTATCCCTAAGACTACGCTTCTTGCTGGTACGTCTTTAGTAACGACAGCTCCTGCTGCTACTACTGCTCCCTCCCCTATTTCAACTCCCGCTATAAGTATGGCCCCACAGCCTATTACCGCTCCTTTATGTATCGTCACGCCTTTAAGCCTTTTGCTCGGAGGGTATTTATCATTAGTTATCTTAACGTAAGGCCCTAGGAATACGTTATCCTCTATCTCCGTAAATGGTGGTATGTAAACTCCTGTCTGTATGCTTACTTTACTCCCTATTCTAACATGACCATCTATTACAGTTGCTGTTCCTATCTTGGTATCATCTCCTATTGTGGTCTCCTCTCTAATTAAGACATTATGTCCTGTCTCAACTCTATTTCCTATCTTTACTCCTTCGTATACTATTGTTCCTCGTCTTATTATGCAGTTACTGCCTATAATTGACCCTTTACTAATGGAGTCGAAATCCCTAATCCATCTTATAGCCTCCTTTTCCAAGATCTCTATGACCTTTCTCCTAATAGGATAGCCTATTACGCAATTAGCATCTATGTATGTTCTCTCCCCTATTTCGCTTGGTCCTAATACTATAGCTCCTTCTACTATGTTCTGCGTTCTTATCCTAGCTTTAGGGGATATGTAGCCCATCTGGTATACTCACCTCATGTATGAAGTACTTATCGATTCTTTTAATAGCTTCCCTCTTCCTCCTTCTATGCTCATCTAACATCTTTGTAAGAGCGTCTATGAGCATTCTCTTGCATTCTCCACAGATGAGTTCGCCAGCTTTACATGATCTATAATGCTCCTCTATCTTTTTTAGGTCATTGTATACAAAGAGCTTAAGCCACTCATAGACTACGCATTTATCTGGATTACCGCCCAGCTTCCTTTGTTCTTTAACCGTAGGTTGTCCTCCAGTTAGTGCATTCCATACTTTTTTCTTTATTTCCATAGGGCTGTCCACTGTAAATACTGAAGTTTCAGGCTTCGAAGCAGACATAGGTTCTCCTGTAAGCCCTCTTACGTACCTAGAATATATCGCGGCTGGCTTAATTACTTTAAGTTCTTCTGCTACATCCCTAGTGAGCCTCATATACGGATCTTGATCTATTCCTATAGGAACCAGTACTGGTAATCCTTCTAGTACTGTAGGCAATAGTATGTGAGCTGCTTGAACTGCCGCGTAGAATAATATACCAACATTAGTTATATCCTCTAGTCCGAACGTGGCCCTTACTGTATTGTATGTTAGATATCTTGAAATCCTTACAGAAAGCTCATATATTTCACTTGTTTTTGTCGATATAAACAGCTTCGTTCTCTTCTCTGAAAAACCTAGCGCTATTATATCCAGTGCATTATCTATTGCGAATGCATATGCATCGTTTAAAGTCGATACCTTACCGAATACGTATTTCTCATCGTCAGAAAGCGGGATGTATACGTATGCGTTAAGTTCATCCTGAAGCCATTTAACGAACTTGAAGAGGGCTAAATGCCCTATATGCATGTAATTCGATGGTCCTCTCCCTGTCACTATAGCAACGTCCTCTCCGTCTTTATGTCGCTTAAGATATATGTCTAGATCCCTATGAGCATAGAAATGCCTTAGGAGAATGAATATAT
>JAGGUS010000143.1 GCA_021158375.1 Thermoprotei archaeon | reverse complement strand
CGCCAGTATTAATGTCAACTTCATATATCTGAGGGGGGTTCGCTAACGAGGAGTGAGTTACATAGACCTTATCGTTCACTTGAACTAAGTATTCTGAAAAGCCCTCAGGCATTGGTATTTCGCGCCCGTCTATAAAGGCCTTAGTACGTCCATTGCGTTTTCCAATAAACCATATCTTGCCTTCAGGAGTCCAGTCGAATTCTACATATTCAGTGAACGCGTACTTTTTGTAGTCATCATATGTAAATCTAGGTTCTTCTAATTTACCAGTTTCTAAATTGTAAAGCACCAGCTTTTCATCCCCAAAGGCAGTAGTACTGAATAGCACGTAATTGTCTCTCACTTTAGGGTTCTTATTTACGGAGCCATCTTTAGGCGTATAGATAATGAATTCGGACTTACTTAGGTCATAGATGAATATCTCATATGCTCTAGGGTTACCTTTTAGTATTCCCTGACCTACAATCTTACCATCATTATAATCAGTGACGAATACGATTGCGTTTATACTATATAGCATTTCAGCACCACCTTTAGGCCTAAGAAGCCACAGTTCCATACTGCCTTTGCTAGCTGTAGCAAGCGCTATAGTTTCGCCATCAAACCCTATTCCTAGAACTCTTCTAGGGGGCATATCTTCTATTTTAACTTCATTTTTACCTTCTACATCATTTACAAAGACTTGTTGTAACTCCTTACCTTTGCTTACATCATACGTATAGACAATTAGCGGCGACTTAGGCCTTACTGGAGCTAAGGAGTGAATACCTCCTTTAGATATCTTGACAGATCTCTTAGTATTCATATTTAAGGATCATATGTCAATTGTACCTTCAACATTAGAGCTGTACACGATATGACCGTGCGTATAGCCTATTACCCTATAAGAAGGGAGCTTCACTAGGGTTTCTAGTATCTTAAGCTTCTCCGCTATACTGGACAATATAACACCCTACTTAGCTTGAATACGTGAGTATAAAATATTTTTGCTATAACAGTATGATGATACCATTATGTATCCATTACTACTTTGAACCTTTATACAATATATATTTTGCAATATCCACACCTCTTGGAATCCATGCTCTTAGTTTGAGAGCTTTAGAAATTAAGTTCATTAGTATCATTATTCTAGCGCCTCTTCCAATGCATTGGGGATGCATCGTTATGGAAACATAGCCGCGTCTTCTATAGGCATACTCTATTTCTTCAATCCACATATCGAGTAGTTCCTTATTAGATATGGATCGGTATGCTTCAAGATATGGCCAATCGTCAAGACGCCAATCTATAGGGAGTACTACTAACCTCTTACCTTTTTTACTTAATACGTATGGATCCTCAGAGTCCATGAGGCTACTATCGTATAGGTAGTTCCTGGATAGGAGGATATCTAATGTATTTTCACTCCATCTCCAATATGGAGCTCTAAATCCATAAGGCTTATAGGACAGGATGTTCATAAATGCTCTTTCGCTTATATCGAATATTTTTTCTTCATCCTGTCTCTTAAGTTCATCTAACCTTTCGTGAAGATATCCATGAAGAGCTATTTCATGTCCCTTCTCAGCAATACTTTTTACTACATCAGGATATTTCTCAATGACCCAACCAGGTGTAAAGAACGTCGTTTTCAATCCATATTGATCGAGAACGTTCAGTACCTTCCATATGCCGACCTTGGGGCCAAAGCGTCCCCTACTTATAGCTATTGGATCCTTCCCCTGAAGAATCTCAGCGGATTCAGCATCGAAATCAAATGATATAAACAATATGAAATTTCTTCCTGAAGGCAACTTCATGATGCTCGCCGTAATAGTTGTTAACATAGTGAATATTTATTAGTATTGTATTGAAGTATGTGCATACGACTCTTACAATAGTAAACAAAACACATATAATAATTCAACTGAGAGATATCAAAGGCGAAAAAATGCTATATGAGAAAAAGCGCCCTGAGCCGCCGGAGGAATATTATAGAGTACCTGTAGATGTGCTTAAAGAGTATACTATTGAGTTCTTTAAGGCTTTCGGAGTATGTGATAGAGATGCAGAAATTGCGGCAGATGTCATAATAACGGCGGATCTTTTTGGAATTGAATCACATGGCGTACAGAGATTGAGAAGATACTACTATACACCACTAGCGAAAGGAGTCATAAAACCGCATGGTAACATCAGTATAGTTAAGGAGGGACCTACTTATGCAGTAGTTGATGGAAACAATGGAATTGGACTTATCATAGGGGTTAAAGCTATGAGGATCGCTATTAAGAAGGCGAAGAAGAGCGGAGTAGGGTTCGTATTAGTAAGGAATAGTTCTCATTATGGTATAGCCGGATATCATGCAAAAGTGGCTTCAGATAATGGACTAATAGGAATATCTATGACTAATTCTCAGCCGCTTGTAGCCTATACGAATACCATAGGGAGAAATATAGGAACTAATCCCATAGCAGTAGCAATACCTACTAAGAATCCGCCCCCCATATTAGTAGATATGGCTACGTCCATCGTACCCATGGGCAAGATAGAAGTAGCACTAAGGCTTGAAAAAGAGATACCGTTAGGTTGGGGAATGAATGAGAGAGGCGAGTTAACGAAGAATCCGAAGGACATATTTCATGGAGGAGCATTATTACCATTAGGAGGACTTGGGGAGACATTAGGAGGACATAAAGGGAGCTGTCTAGCTATTCTAGTAGATATATTATCAGGGGTGCTTCCTAAAAGTGGATGGGGCGCAAATGTGTATTCTCCTTCAAGTGGTAGAAGTCCTAAGGTAGGTCATTTCTTCATGGCAATTGATATAGAGAAAGTAATGCCTATAGAGGAGTTTTATTCCTTAATTGAAGCCTATAAGAAATATATTAAGGGCTTAAAGAAGCATCCTAACGCGGATAGGATATGGATTCCGGGTGAAAAATCATGGCGCACTATGACTACACGGATGAAATTGGGAATCCCAATACACATATCTGTGATGAAGGAACTTGAAGAGATCAGCAGAGAACTCGGTATAAAGGAATATTATGAGAAGATAAAGAGAAATGCAAAGAGATTGCTTAGCTAATAGACAGTAATAATATCAAAAATGAGGAGGTTAAGTTATTATGTCTAGTCATAATTATAATGTAGTGAAGTTCTATTATCAATTTTAGCATGAAGAAATATCATAAAAAGTAAAAGAGTGTAAGAGACGTAAAGCTTTATAAAACTATTTAATTAAATGTAATTAAGCGGGGATTCCTTGCGGGAGCAAGATAAAGGATTAGTAATATGGTTCACAGGTTTGCCCGGTAGCGGCAAAACAACCATTGCAAAAGGAGTCGCAGAGATCCTTAAGGAGAAAGGATTTAAAGTAGAGATCCTTGATGGGGACTGGGTTAGAAAGACTATCAATCCAGATGCAGGGTTCACATTTGAAGAGAGGAGGAGGCATCTATTGAGGGTAGCATGGATTGCTAGGCTCTT
>JAGGUS010000231.1 GCA_021158375.1 Thermoprotei archaeon | reverse complement strand
TATCTTCTGCATATCTACGTACAGACGCTCTATAACTTTTTGATAATCTTCCGCTCCCTTCTCTATACTCTCCATAAGCTCTTCTAGGCGTCTTGTAGTATCTTCTGATACTAGATCCATATAGTTCCTGCTTAAGTACTTATAAACCTCTATTCCAAGCTTGGTCGGTATCAACTTTTTCCTCTTTTTTGATTCACTTACATAACCTCTCTCTAATAGAGTACTTACTATTTTAGCATACGTAGAGGGCCTTCCTATTCTTCTCTTTCTCATTAGCTCTATTATTTCTCCTTGGCTGTAAAGCGTTTTTGTAGAACGCTTTATGTGAGTTACATTAATGACTTTTAGTTCTTCCCCTTCTTTCATTCTAGGCAACCTTAATTCTTGTAATGGGTATTCAGCAGTGAAGCCATCATATAATACATCAAGAACCCCTTCTATCTCTTTTACATACTCTCCGAATCTAAGGGTTACTTTAGCCCTCATAACCTTAGCTGGCTTCATCTGACTTGCCATAAACCTTCTGAATATCAACTCGTATAATCTATAATGCCTATACGTAAGGGGCGTCGTTAGTCTTAATATTCCCTCTCTTATGAGCTGTGAAAGTTTATCTGAATTGAGTGGCCTTGTAGGTCTAATGCATTCATGTGCACCTCCCTTACCCCATTCACGTCCTTGGAAGTAATCTTCACCATAATGCTCCTTTATATACTCATGCGCTATAGCACGTCCCACAGCAGATACCCTCGTGCTATCCGTTCTATGATATGTTATAAGGCCTATCTCAAAAAGACTTTGTGCAATAGCCATAGCTTCTGATGCACTCATTCCAAGTCTGTTTGATGCTTCATAAAGCAATTGATCAGTAGTAAATGGCGGTGGGGGGTTTATCACATCTTCATAAACCTTTATTGACTCTACCTTGAATGTAGCGTTTTTGAGTTCCTCTACGGTCTTCTTTACTCCCTCCTTAATAGGATAGTCATCTAGCACTAATTGTAATCCATTCTCAAGGTCGACATAGAAGAAATCACGGATGTTTTCCTTGTACTCCTCATAGCGTTCTATAATCCATCCTAGCACAGGGGTTTGTACACGTCCGGCCGAAAGAGTTCTCCGTCCATACTTTTTCTGCACCTTCTCGCTTAGGGCAAAGCCTATCCATCTATCCTCAATACGCCTTACTATCTGCGACTCCACTAATCGCTCATCTATATCCCTCGGCGAGCGAAGAGCATTCTCAATAGCTCTCTTCGTTACCTCATGGAATTCTATACGCCTAATAGTGTTTGTATATGGCCTTATTACTGTCGCTATATCCCAACCTATCTTTTCCCCTTCGGTATCAGGATCTGTTCCTACTAATAGCAGATCAACTTCTCTTGCAATATCACGTATTAGCTCTAAAATTTCCCTCTTGTCAAAGTAATCCTCGGATTTGCACCTAGGGCACTCTTCAAGCCCTACAAACTGTTCGCCACATACGTTACACCTCCTTATCGTGTCGTATACTGGAATGAAACGCTTATCCTTAACTAGTACACCATAGATGCTCTCCTTCATAAGTTCAGGATCCATTGTCAAGTCGAATATGTGCCCACCACTAGCCATTATTGATAATATATATCCTCCTGTACTCACTTCATATATGACGTAACGCCCTATTCTCCTTATTGATGGTCTTCCGAAGAATCGAGCAATAGTTCGTGCCTTGCTTGGCGACTCCACTATTAGCAAGGCACTCTTAATTGGATCATAGTATTCCTTTGGTATTCTTCCCTCCATGATTTCCTTAATTAACTTTCTATCTCTATCTATTTCTGCTAATAACTCCTCCACATTTACTTCTTCTAGAGGCTTCCATTCTACATCTTCAATAAACCAACGCGTCTTTCGTACTAGACCTTCAAATACTTTTGGGTCATCAACTAATACTATAGATGCACCCTTAGATATTCCTCCCGCAAACATTCTAGATGTCCTTCCGCTCGCTTGTATATACGTCATTACATCAGGAACAGATACTCTTAATCTTCCGTTAACTTCTTCTACTGAAATGTATGGACTTTCTCTTAGTTTCCTGCGTATATCCTCTCTTTCTAAGAGCTCCTGCACTTTCTTAAATCCATATTCGAACAACTCCTGTATCTTTCCTAGTCTACCGCTCAGCTTAGTCCTAGAGCTTATCGCATTTGATATTTCCTGTATACTTGTAGGCGGTAGTTCCCTTAAGTACCGCATCATCAAACCTACAATACGGTCAACTTCTTCTTTTTCCTTACCTTCAACATAGTCTCTAAGATCCGTGAGTAAAGATACTACTCTAAATGGATGGGCTTCAGTAATATCAAGGAAGAACCTAAATTTAGGCACCCCTGTAAAAACAGCATATCTTATGCGATGCGGTATATCTAGACCTCTAACTAATAGCCCATAATAGGTAGCTACTCCAATTAATACATCTAATTCACCTGAGATAAACCTCTCTATCTGATCCTTCTTTCTTGTTGCAGCCACTACCTCTGCTTTCACTCCTTTTTCAATAAGGTACTCCTTTAATTTTTCAGCGAAGTCTAAACCCTTATCGAGCGGTACAAATATAAGGCCTCCACTACCGAAGATCTTTATAATCCTCAAAGTCTCTTCAAATAAGTCTTTCACTCCTCTTACATATATGTCCTCTATATTACGTATCAGTTCAGAGCGAGAGCCTGCTTCGAAGTCTAACAGTTCACGAAATAGCCTAACTCTTAGACCTCTTGGTCTTCCAGTAGCACTTGAAACTATTAAAACTCCCGGTCTCACTTTTTCTACTATTTTACTAATATTGTCCCTTAGCTCTGCTATTCTACTCATAACTTTGTCCAGTTCCTCAGAATATTCTTCGTTCTTCCTAGCTAATGCTATAAGGATTGGAACTCTACGCTTTAACCTTATCAATTCTAGACCAGCCTTGATATGCTCTTCATTAAATCCTAAAAGCATTAGAACTCTATCTATGTTTCTCGATGATCTAAGAAGCGCATCAACATCATCAACAAATATGAAGTCGAAGCGTAAGCCCCTTAAGAGTTGGTCAAAATTCCTTGAGAGAAACTGTGATGTAGTTATTAATATATCAAACTCTCCAGATCTTATCTTCTCATTAAATTCTTTTCGAGCGTTTTTCGAAAGACCCGGCAAATATGCAAATATATTAACTTTCATATTTAAACGCTCAGCTATCTCTTGCATGCGCTCGTAAACTTGTTTCACAAGAAGTGATGTAGGAAGTAGCATATAACAACGTTTTCCTCTTGAGGCTAAATATAGTGAAATGACTATGCCAAACATTGTCTTCCCAACGCCAGTGGGCGCTATTATGGCGAAACTCTTGCCTTTTAGAACTCTCTTAGCCCAAGTTCGCTGAGCACTCCATAATCTGCTTCCTATTGCTTTCTTAAATAGATCATCTAGCTCCTTAAGTAGTATGTCTAGCTCTACTACCCTATAATAATCCTTTAACCGGCCTAACTCCTTAAGCTTCTCTAAAACTAGAAGCTTAAACTCGAGTGGAGAGAGATTGGCTGAGTAGTAACGAGAGATAAGTTTCTTTGCCTCATCTTCTGGTAGACATTTGTCACAAGGTAGCATGAACCATAATCGATCATCAGTTATATCATTGCCACAATTGGGACAGGCCTTTCTAAATATCGCTCTTACAGGAGTCAACATTCTCAACTCGATTTAAACCTTAAAGAAGGGAGTTTATAAAGACTATGCTTATTATAAAATTAAAGTATTATCATGCTTACGATATGTGTCCAGCAAATCTAGCCCATCTATGGACTGCAGCTAATGCAGATACAGCTCTCTCTGGAGTTGGATAGGTCGGTATTCCTGCTTTCTCCAATCTACGCATAGCTTTGTCACATTCCACTCCTCCAACGAAGTTCACTACAACTGGCTTCTTAGTCTTAGCCTCACTATATGCTTCTACTATAGCATCCGCTAGCTTCAACGGGTCGGTTATTATGGTTTGACAGTATAGTAGAATTATCGAATGAATTCTTGGTTCATTTAGCGCCTCTAACAGTGCTCCCTTATACTGCTCCTCGCTTGCCTGTCCTGTCAGATCTACTGGATTATGTGGACTACCAAATGGAGGCATGTACTTCCTAAAGCGATCTTCAAGATCACTTGTCATCTCCATTAAATGAAGACCATTTGCCTCACATGCATCAGTAGCTAATACACCTGCACCACCACCATTAGTTATTATAACTACGTTCTCCCCCTTAGGTGGAGGTAAGGTTGCTAATGCTCTAGCCCAATCAAAGGCTTCCTCAAAATTGCTAGCTCTTAGAACGCCGCACTGTCTGAATGCAGCATCATATATCCTATCGGAGCCCGCTAGAGAACCAGTATGAGAAGCAACAGCTTTTGCACCTCGCTCACTACGTCCTGCCTTTATCACTACTATCGGCTTTTTCTTGGAAACTCTCTTTGCTACGTCCATGAATCGCCTTCCATTCTTAACTCCTTCCATATATATTAAAATCACCTTTGTATCCTCGTCATGATAGAAGAACTCAAGCAAATCAGCGTCATCTATGTCTGCCTTATTACCGACACTGACTACAGCTGAAAGCCCTATTTCTTCAAGTATGGTCCATCCCATTAATGCTATTCCTAAAGCGCCACTTTGTGATATGAATGCTATGTTGCCGGGTAATACATCTCGAGGGCCAAAAGACGCATTAAGTCGTGAAGGAGTATATACTAACCCGAAAATATTGGGACCTAATAATCTCATGTTGTGCTTTCTTGCGATTTCAACTATCTGCTTCTCTAATTCTACGTTACCTATCTCTCCAAAACCTGCACTAATTACTGCAACAGCTTTTACTCCTTTTTTACCGCACTCTTCTAGAATGGTGGGAACTAATTTAGCTGGAACAGAGACTACTGCCAAGTCCACCTCATCAGGTATTTCTATAACCGATTTATAACATTTTAGTCCTAAGATCTCCTCAGCAGATGGATTTACTGGATATATCTTGCCAGGATACTTGTACTCTATTAAATTACGTAATATTTCATGTCCTATTTTCCCTGGTTTTCGTGAAGCTCCTATAATGGCGACGCTCTTTGGACGGAACATGTACTCAAGTTGCTTCTCAACGCTTCCTACTTTCATGCTATCAAACCCTCCTAAGCCCCTAATCTCTAAGAAAGTTCTCACTTTTAACTTTATGCATATGTAAGGATAGGGATTATGTCAATGAATCTTAATGAAGAATGCTCTCTTTTTCTTAGAAATGCCTAATTGGTAAGTTCCTTGGTCTAAGCCCTAAAGCTCGCATTATTTTTACTAATCCCTCTCTTGTGACTTTACCATCTGGACCCACAACTTCATCTCTAGTAGGTATGACTAGTAAATTTCTGTATAAGCCAGGGGATGTCGGCGAATAGAAAACTTGAATTGCAAGAACCAGCAGATTTATATCTCTACTTGTAAAATTTTGTTCTATAAATTTTATATCCTTCTCCGTAAGGTTAGCGCGCATCTTTAAGGATTCTATAGCACCCTCTTTACTTTCATCCATTGCGTCAAGTATGTCTTCTACTGTGAGATCGAATTGCTTTAGGAAATCCTCAAGTGCCTTCCTTAGCGGTACGTACATACGTACTATAGATGACGTTTTCCTAATTTTTATTTTTCCTCTTATGGGTATACCCTACGTATATCTCTTGGGAAAGGTATAGCATCCCTTATATGCTTCAAGCCACAAATCCACATAACTGTTCTATCTACGCCTAGTCCAAATCCGCTATGAGGTACTGAGCCATAGCGCCTAAGGTCTATATACCATTCATAATCCTCTGGTTTAAGTCCAAACCTCTTTATTTTCTTAACCAATTCTTCTTTATCATAAATACGCTCGCCCCCTCCTATTATTTCGCCATAGCCTTCAGGTGCTAATAGATCTGCTGAAAGAGTCACTTCAGGCCTCTCGGGATCGTTTCTATGATAAAATGCCTTACATTTCTCAGGAAATCCTATTATGAACACTGGTTTATCAAATTTCATTACTAAAGCACGTTCTTCGTCAGCTCCAAAGTCCTCTCCCCACTCTACTTCAAAGCCATCCTTTCTTAATATATTAACAGCTTCATCATAAGAGATCCTGTAGAATGGCGGTTCGCTTTCTTCTAACAAGAGATCGACATCTCTCTTAAGCGTTTTTAACTCTTTCTCCCTTTCATCTACAACCTTTTTAACAATATGGGAAATCAATTCTTCCTCTACTCTCAATATATCCTTAAGTGAATACCAAGCGGCCTCTGCTTCTGCATGCCAGAATTCAGAGAGATGCCTTCTACTCCTTGACTTCTCTGCTCTAAAAGATGGCGCGATAGTATATACTTTTTCTAAAGCAAATATTAGTGCTTCTAAATAAAATTGTGAAGACTGTGTCAGATATACCCCTTTACGACCAAAATAATTAACTTCAAATAGAGTAGCCCCGCCTTCAACTGCTGCTGTTATAAACATAGGCGCCTGAACTTCGTAGTACCCATTCCTCCTGAAATATTCATGTATAGCTTCAAATACAGTACTCCTTACCTTAAGTATAGCTGTCATATAGCTACTTCTTATCCATAGATGCCTAAC
>JAGGUS010000224.1 GCA_021158375.1 Thermoprotei archaeon | reverse complement strand
GGTAGCTACAGAGAGTACTCCTTCTTTTGGCCACCTTTTTCTCCTTCAGGGAGAGGAGCAGTCTTCGTGAATACTGGGATTATAAATACGGGTTCACTAAAGTAGCTGAGGTCTACTCTATTCAAGGTTCTAGAGCTAAAATAGTTTTTGAAGAAGGTTCTTGCGTTAAAGTTCAAGAACTAAGGCGCAGGTGGTATAATTCACCTGAGCCGCCTGAAGATCTACAGTGGGATGATCTAGGCGCTAAGAGCGTTCAAGTAATGTCTGATATGAGTTCTGGATGGTTTGAAAATGGTGAGCATGCAACAATCCTCCTAAGGATCAAGTACTACTATGAGCGATGGAAGTACTACTATGTCGATCCTACAGCGGGGATAATAATGTACGAGGAATGGGTGATACCCGATAAGGCTCTTGGTCCTGTAAGCTATACTAATGGCGTTAAAACATGCCATTGTGGTGCTGTATCTGGTAATGCATACATTATCGGAAATCAGGAAGGAGTTTATCGTTCATTTCAGTTAGCTGGTACTGATGGATATTATTGGTCTCCCGCGGTAACCGTAGGTTTCACTGTATCATATCCCACAAAGGAAGTGACATTAGGCGTTCAAATAAAAGCTGAAAGACACTATGCAGGCGCCGTTAAGATATACGTTGAAGTCACTGAGGACAGATCCCTGTGGTTATGGGGCAGAAACTTTAGGTTATAGCTTTCTGTATCATATCTTTTTATGCCTCTTAACGCTATGAGATAAGCTGAAGCTGTATGCTTATCCAAACCATATCTCTTCATAATCATGTCATGTTCCTCGGAGTGAGTAGTTCCTTTCGGGTCTATGTACTCTATGTTAATAGCGTAGAGCGGTGCTTTCATAGCTATTCTCTCTACTACTCTATTTCTAAAGATTTGTACTCTGTAGTTGTAATTACTGTTTTTTCTCTCGCCTTTCTTTATCCAAAGAGTTTTAAGGAAACCTAATGTTTCTGGATTTTCAAGAAATAGGATCTTCACTCCATGATAATAAGCATACTTGAGCATGTTATGAATAGCCATTGTAATGTTTATATGATTGTATATGTTTTTATATGTTCTCCGTGATGCGTTATGTTTATATTCTTGTTTAGGGCATTGTTTTGTGCAGATGTGCCGTCGCCATGGGTCGGCGGTGAACGCCTCCCTAATGACGGATGAAACCCGACCGACAGGGGAGGAAAAAGGATGAGCCGATGACAAAACATATAAAAACATATAAAGAGGCGAACCCATTCCTATAATGCTCCATGCTCTTTGTCTTGAACATCCTTTCCATGAGGCTTCTTCAAACCAGAAAGTTTTCACATCTCTCAATCTACCATACTTATTCACTATTGCTAGATTAATCCTATCAACATTAACGTCTACACCACCAAAGAGTTTACCATAATTTCTCTTATGTCTTCTGAAGTGTTCTAGATAGAACTTATACGGTATTGATAGGTGTACTTCACCATGTATCCACAACACCCTCTTTCTTTCACCAAACCCTCTAAGAACTATTCTTGCTACATATGACTGTTTCTCCTCTATAATTTTGTCTAGTACTCGCCTATAGCTTCTTGATATTGTCGGCTTTAGTAAGATTCTCTTACTCTCTCCTTGGTAGTTTATTGTTGTAATTCTAAAGCTATAATCCCTTTGTAGTGTAACATTTCTACATGGATACTCTTTCTCGCTTTGTTGGAATAGTAGCCAACTCTTGAACTCTATATCACTAAATGGTACTCCTAACACTTGAGCTGACTCATAGATTGAGTACACTAACGTTATAACTCCATCAACATAACGTCTATTAGGCAATATCTCTTGAAGTCTTTTTCTATACATTCTCTTTAAAGCTATGAGTGAGGTAATACGTGGGTTCTCCTCTAAGATGAGATTATGTAGGCGTAGAGCTGTATATCTAAATAAACGAGCTGTAGTGAGTAATAGTCTAGCTTCATCAGAATATGCATTAAACGGCAATCTCAAAGTTAGATATGTTTCGTTCATGGAGCTTAAGCCCCATAAGACTTATAAAACTCTTAGGCTTATAAGTTTATTAGTGCCTCTCGGGTGGGTGAGGGGAGTCGAAGAAGACTCCCGTAGCTTGCCCGAGAGAGACCGTGATGAACCTAGCCGTGTCCGATACAGTTCGATATAATTTGATAGATGAGGACACGGTTCAGGTGAACGGTTATGATGCAGGTACGAACTGGGGAACCGTTTATCTTGCTTGGGCTCCTCTTGAGTAAGCAGATCTACATTTATCTACCTTTTTATATCCTAAACTAAATTTATTCTAGAATGGTGGCATATTGACAAGTTCCATAACAGATTCCATATGGCATAATATTCAAGAGGCATACGATGTGCTTGCATCCATAATACATAGAACTCCGTTAATGCGGTCACATACATTTTCTAGAATGAGCAACGGCAACGTTTTTCTTAAGCTAGAGAACCTTCAGAAAACTGGATCATTTAAGATAAGGGGTGCATACTATAAATTATGGAGATCCTTAAAGGAGAAAAAGATTAAAATTTGCGTGGCTGCATCTTCTGGCAACCATGCTCAAGGCGTGGCTTATGCTGCATCTCTTCTTGGCATTAAATCTATAATCGTAATGCCTGAGTACACCCCTGTAGCTAAGGTTAGCGCTACTCAGGGATATGGTGCTGAGGTAATACTACACGGCAGTACGTACGATGAGGCCTGTAGGAAAGCATTAGAACTTAGCAGAGAGTTGCATGCAGAGTTTGTGCATCCTTTCGATGATCCATATGTAATTGCAGGTCAAGGTACTATAGGCATAGAGATATACAATGCCTTGAAGGAAGTTGACTATGTATTCGTCCCTGTTGGAGGCGGTGGCCTTATATCGGGAATAGCAATTGCCATTAAGAAGTTAAAGCCTGATGTTAAAGTAATTGGTGTACAAGCCAAAGGTGCTCCAGCTATGACTTTATCATATATGAAAGGTAAGAGGATGTGTTATGATAATCCTTATACGATCGCTGACGCTATAATAGTTAAAGAGCCTGGAGAATTAACATTTAGCATAGTCAGGGAATTAGTAGACGATATGGTGCTTGTAGATGATTTTGAGATATCTCATGCCTTATTCATGCTTCTTGAGCGATGTAAGCTCTTAGCTGAACCTGCAGGAGTCCTCGGTCTCGCGGCTATTCTGAGTGGCAAAGTAGATATTAAGGGAAAGAACGCTGTAGTAGTTATAAGCGGTGGTAATATAGACATGTCTCTTCTTGCAAAGTTGATAGAAAAGGTATTATTCAAGGAGCGCAGAGAAGTTAAGATTCGTGGTGTACTGCCTGATAGACCTGGCATGCTTAAGAGAGTACTCGAAGTTCTAGCTGAAGTTAAAGCAAATATAGTAACTATCGCCCATGATAGATCAAATCCTTATCTGGAGCCCGGAATGGCTGAGGTCACAATTACTATAGAGATCCCAAGCATAGAGAGCGTAGAAAGCATATTAGCTAAGCTTAAAAACATAGGATACGAGTTTAAGTTGGTGTAACAATGAAAAAGGTCGTATTCTCTAAAGGTGCGCCTAGACCAATAGGCCCCTATTCTCAAGCAATTCAAGTTGGTAATCTTCTTTTCGGCTCTGGACAAATAGCGATAGACCCTAAAACAGGTGAACTCGTTTCTGGTGGGATACGCGAGCAGACGAGGCAAGTAATGGAGAATATAAAGTCTATAGTAGAATCAGCAGGTTTTACGATGGACGATATAGTATACGTTTTAGTCT
>JAGGUS010000098.1 GCA_021158375.1 Thermoprotei archaeon | reverse complement strand
TAGCCGAAGAGGTAGGGAAGAGCAAAGGGAATATAAGCCTACAGATAAAACAGCTCGAAGAACTAAAAATGATCGATACACGATACGTACAGAGCGAAAAAGGATTAAGAAAGGTATGTACGTCATCGATAAGGGAGATAAGGTTCATACTTGAGTAAACATATAATATATCAAGGATGATGAATATTCCCGGCACAGAGAAATGAAGAGAACTTACCCAGCTGACCCCTCATCATGGAGAATCTGCTTTTTATACTCGGTTGCCTAGTGGAGTGATGGAGATTAGACATCATACAGAATCAACAATACAAGCACTACTCAATAGGGCTAGAAGAGAAGTTAAAGTCAGGGAGCATCTTGAAATGCTTGAGAGATTTCATAAGTATATGAGAGCTCAAGGCTACTCACTAGACACCATATACGTCTACCTCAATAAAAGCCTCATCTTCCTCAATTATGTCGAAGCACTAGGCAAAACAATAGATAAGATAACACTAGACGAAATCCAGGATTACATAGCAACAAGAGGGAAAACACAATTAGTACCGATACCTCATCTAAATCAAAATCAGTACAAACAATCCTTTCCGTAATCCCTTATATGTACTACAAGCTCCGGAAACTTCTCCTCAAGCTCCTCATCAGCAGTGTAGAGCACAGTATTAAAACGCCTCGCCAACGCCACATAGCTCGCATCATATATCGTAATATCCATCTCCATTGCTATCCTGATTGTCTCTAACTTATACTCGCCGCGTAGCTCATACAGGTCAAAACCATATTTATTTAAAGCCTTTCCTATCTCCTCTAACTCGCCTATTGAGTATACCCTACTGTACTTCAACGCATTAAGAACCTCATAGGTCAACAATGAAGGCGCAACAATACTAAAAAGTCCCTTAACATAGTCGTCACGAAGCTTTAAAGCCCTATCACTATATTGCTCCTCAAGAAACCACTTGGCTATCACACTAGCATCAACCACAACCCTCCTCTTCTTCATACCATCATCTCCGCCTTCTCCAACCCCTTATAACATCGGCCGAATCCCAACCCCTAGGCGCCTTTCTCCTAAGCCTCTCATTTATCAACAAAGCCTCAGCCAAATTCTTCTCCTCCTCCTCACGAAGCCTCTCAATTATAGCTCTTCTCACGACCTCACTCCAGTTAATATAATCATACATCTTCATACGCCTCTTAATCTCAGGATCAATCCGCACGGTAATAGTAGGCACATCTATCACCAAATCAACATGTAACTACAGTACTTATAAGCATTACTGTAACACAGATAATTACATCAGCATAAGTTAAAATATCTTAACGTACAATACCCACGAGATACCATACGTGCACATAACCAAAGCAACAAGAAACGAAAAGATAACCATGAAATTAAACATCTCAAAGCCCGGAAAATCTATAGGAATAGACGAAATACATGAAAATAACAAAACGAACTGGGGACAAATCTTTTTACTATTTCTTGAAGAGTTTTTAACCTCCTGATTTATATCATCGAACGAGGGATCTAGTTTCTTAATCATGTATTACATAGCTTTCATACGTTGAGGAGCCATCAACTTAATATACTCTTGAAACAATACCGTCAAAATGCCTATCAAAGCTCATGATATAGTTTATGTTATACATTCTCATAATGGCTATTGATGTAGCATCTGTAAAGCTTAATTTCTTCTCAGAGTACCTAATGAACACATTCCAGGCTTCCTCGAAAATCGTTTTATTCACGTGAATTATTCGCAATCTTTTCGAGGACAGTATGAAATTGCCTATATCAATAGCTATGTCGGGTTTCCCCGTCCTTACTAATGCGACCGTCACGGCTTCATCGAATACGTAATCAGAGGTATATACAGCTCCGTAATCCCCCTTCAAGGCCGCTCTTAAAAGATTCACTGCCCTTTTATGATTCACATCTCTCTTATTTCTCGCTGCTACGAATATCCCTGTGTCTATGAATACCGCCATGACTACCACCATACAGAGATTCATCTATTTTCGTAGAAGAGTCCTCTATACCCCAATCAATAGGTTTGTCCAAGAGCTTTAGCATAGGATCCTCCTCATTCGCTTCATATTTAAACTTACTGAGAAGAGCCTCTTCTTCCTCCATTCCAAGTTCAATGAGCTTCTCAAGAATTTCATAAAGAGTAGCCTTAACTCCACAGAGCCTAAGTCTAGCCTGTAACTCCTCAAGCTTCCTTTTAGCTTCAACCCTGAGCTTGACGCTAGTATACATTTTATGTCACCTAGTAGAAAAGAATACTAGGTAGTATATAAGGGGTCTGTCATCTATAATAATTCATAATGTTTGTTGTCCTTCATCCCCCCTATTTTATCCCCTATCCCCCAACCTTTGGAAGCCTATCTCCCTCGGTCGAAGGATAGGTTCATTAAAATCCCCCTCACCACTCATAGGGTTCATCAAATACTCGCTACTATTATATGTCAGATACATTTATAAATTTTTCTGATTATAATATTCTTGGCGGTCTGAATGAGTGAGAGTTATTGTTTTATTGGTTCTATTGTTGGGATTGGTGGTGGTAAGCTTGGAATATATATTCCCAAAGATGTTCGAGATAAGTTAGAGCATTTAAGGGGGAGAAAGGTTGTGGTGATAGTTTATGTTCCAGAGAATCCTCCAAGATAACTTTCCGAAAATAGTAGCATCGAGAGATGTTGTCAGACAATTGCGATTCGCTACAATAATTGGCGGATTATGGGTTAAACCAGAAGACTATATGAAGCTTTTATTATTAGGTAGTAAGTTTAAGATAGCAACTAATGAATCTGTAAAAATGCTCAAGGACGGAATTAGTGAAAGGGAAATTATTAAAACTATATACAATTATGTACCGAATTATGTTTATGCAGAATCAATACTTAAACAAGCTAAAGCAATAGTTGATTCCTTAAAGTATAGTGGTGGGACTTCAGCATTCATAAATAAACCATACATTTATTCGGGGGAAACAAGTACGATAAGGGAAATAGAAACATAAGATTAACATCAACAGATAGGGTGTTAATCAAGTACCATGATGGCTCATGGATAAAAGGCTATGTTAAGTTTAAAGATAAATATCATAGATTAGTTGATTAATTGATAAATTTAGCTAGTATGAGAAAAAAAGGTTATGGTGCTAGAATAGTTTTCCGAGAGTCTTTAGAGTTGCACGTTAATGTACCATTATATCTCTATGTTAAACATTTAGGTTTTCCTAGAAATGATATTGATTACTCCAAGTTATTAGGTATTGATTTGAACTCAGATAGAGTAAACGGGGTGATAATAGATAATGAGGGCGGAATAGTAGACATCTATAATAAGCACTTTCACGAGGTAATATCACACGGATACCCTAGAGGTAAGGCTAGAGAGGTGAGATTGAAGTCTCTATTTGAGGTTATAGACTTTGCTGTTAGGAGATATAGTATTGGATTTGTCGTCTTTGAAAACCTCTTCAGCATTAAATATAAAAGGTACATGTTTAATCCTAAGGTTAATCGCAAGATAGCGAGGTTTGCTAAGAAACAGTTACTGGTTCATGGGATAGTTCATTCATTAAAAAAGTGGTGTAATGTAATTCTAGTTAGTCCTTACGGTACAACCTGTAGTAAAGAACATAACATGTTAATGAAAAAGTACGGGTTAGACAAGCATACAGCTTCAGCATATCTAATAGCACTAAAAGGACTAAAGAAAGTTAGCAAATGTCATAAAAAGTTATGAAATACAAAACAGTTCCGAAAGGCAAGATAAGAAAACATCTTGCCCATAAAGTGTTTAACTTAACATGGACTTCATATCCATTCTTC
>JAGGUS010000043.1 GCA_021158375.1 Thermoprotei archaeon | reverse complement strand
TAATAATCGCCTTTATTTAGGTAATACTCTGCATCAGCTACATAGGCCTTAACTAAATTAAGAAGGCGATTCATGTTGTTCTGATTACCAATTATCTTTAAGTTATTAAGTACGTACTTGACGTTATGAATGTATGAATATAGCCTCATACGTGAATTAATCATTTAACCACCATCCTCATGACGATTTCCTTAGGGGCTTTTGCAAGAACTACTAAAGCTTCAGCCTCAGTAAAATGTAGAGAAGCAGGAACTACGATGCAGTGAGGAGGAGGGCCGAAATCTAGAGTCTTAATATTGCAAAGTATGTCTGCTCTTACCTTACAATCAGGAGAGCCTGCTCTTGCGATACCGATTACTAAGCGGTCATCAGAGAAGACACCTTCTCCTCGAATACTTTCAAGCTCTTCTAATATGCTTATAGCATCCTTGATAGTCATATATCTACCTTCTTCAACTCTAATATCAAGTAGAAGAACTGTATGAAGATTACATTTGAGATTAGTTTTTGTGACGTCATATGGCGTTTCTGAGAGTCTACCTCCATTCGGAAATGTAACTGTAACTACCCTACCGAATTTATAAGCGTGTAAACCCGTTATACCAGGTATTGCAGTCAATATCGAGACTCCATGAATTACACGCGTTTTTATACCTTTTTTCTCTGCTTCTACACGTATTGCCATATGTGTCGTAGCTATAAACGGATCGCCTGGTATCAATATCGCTACTTTTTTGCTCTGGGCCTCACTTATAATTTTATACATATTTTCCTCTAAATCACTTCGCTTAACCTCAATAATATCGTCTCTACCTAATAGATTCCTTAGCCTAGCTACATTTAATCCGGGCATAATGCTTGTATATCTCTCTAAATAAATTAAATCGACTGATCTTGCTATCTCTAAGGCCTCTACACTCATTGACTTTTCTGAGTAGAGACCCATTCCTATAAATATAAGCTCGCCCATACGCTTACCTTTAAATTTTACATTTCGCTCTTTCATTAGGGTGTCTATACTGGAGTTAAATATTAGAGAGATAGAAAAGATTCAACCACTTACTAACATAGGTACGGCAGGTCACGTTGATAACGGTAAAAGTACATTAGTACAAGCCTTAACAGGAAAGTGGACTGCATATCACTCAGAAGAACTGAAGAGAGGTATAACATTGAAGTTAGGATATGCAGATTGTACTATACTTAAATGCCCAAATTGTGAAGGCCCTGAAGCATATACTACTGATGCTTTATCTCCAGAAGGTATTTGTAAAAAGTGCGGATCACCACTAGAAGTAGTACGAAAAGTGTCATTTGTTGATGTGCCAGGGCATGAAATGCTAATGGCAGTAATGCTGTCAGGAGCTATGATAATGGATGGAGCAATACTAGTCGTAGATGCATCAAGAGATGAGCCACTTCCTCAAACGAGAGAGCATTTTAAAGCACTTGAAATAGTTGGTGTAAAAAATTTAATTGTCGTACAAAATAAAATAGACATAGTATCCAAAGAAAGAGCCGTAGAGAACTATAAGAAAGTACGTGAATTCCTTGAAGGTACATGGGCAGAAGGCGCGCCCATAATACCAGTATCAGCGCTTCATAAGGTGAATGTAGATGTACTAATTTATGCCATAGAGAAGTATATACCTACGCCTGTGAGAGATTATTCTAAGCCACCGTTAATGCTCATCGCAAGAAGTTTTGACGTCAACAAACCAGGTACGCCGCCTGAGAAGTTAGTCGGCGGGGTTATTGGTGGCACTCTAGTTCAAGGAAAGTTGAAAGTAGGCGATGAAATAGAAATACGACCTGGATTGAGGATGATAAGGAAGGGAAAGATAGTGTATCAACCGCTATATACGGAAGTAGTGAGCCTAAGGGCAGGCAATGTAGAAGTTGATGAGGCATATCCCGGTGGGCTTATTGGAGTTGGTACTACTCTTGACCCATATTTAACTAAAGCTGATTCCTTAATAGGAAGCCTAGCTGGGAAGCCAGGGACATTACCTCCAATTTGGAGTGAACTTAAGCTGGAGGTACATTTACTAGAGAGAGTGGTCGGTACAGAGGAAATGGAGAAAGTAGAGAGGATAAAAACACATGAGGACCTATTAATAAATGTGGGAACAGCTACTACATTAGGTTCTGTTACATCAGTAAGGGGTGATGAGATAAGTATAAGGCTTAAAATGCCTATAGCCACAAATGTCGGTGCAAGAGTTGCAATAAGCAGGAAGATCAGAGGGAGATGGCGACTCATAGGTTGGGGCATAGTTAAGTAGTGCTAACTAGTAGAGTTCGCCATCTAATTCTAATTTCTTCCTCGCCCTAATGAATATTACCGGGATCCCTTCCTTACGGAGTTTTTTCCTAATCTCTCTATCCCCTGTAGCTACGATTGCGCACATCTCTTTAGCTATACGTACTATTGCATCATCTACACTCTCCCCTTCTTTGGTACATGTTTTAAGCACGGTAGCATGCTTTTTTATCAACTCTAAAGCAAGACGGGCTTTTTGCCTCATAATAAAGCCTTTCCTAATAAGACGGTTTATCTCGTCTATACAGAAGCTGGGAACTAGTAAGGTAAAATTACCATCTACTACTCTTTCCAATTCCTCTATTATGTTCAATTTAAAGTCATAAGGAGCTAAGAGAAAGCTGGTATCAGCCAATATTAGGTATCTACCCCTTTTCTTCGACCTTATCATATTTCCATCTAACAGAGTAATTTAAGAAGACCTTAAACTTAAAGTTTATATTTGTGACTTATTTTCATAATGTGTAAAACGCCTTATAGGTGCTAATAATGTATCAGCTAGTCAAGGTTTCCGGCGTTGTTAGGATACCTCCAGATAAGTTCAATAAGCCTCTAAAAGAGGCCGCATTGGATATATTAAGGGACGAATACGAGGGTAAAGTAGATCCAGAGCTTGGCATTATAATAGCCGTTCTTGATGTGGATGTATCACCGGTAGGCTTCATAATACCTGGTGATGGCGCGACATATCATAAGGCAACATTTGATTTAATTACATTCGTTCCTAAGATGCATGAAGTTGTAGAAGGGGAAGTAGTCGAAGTAACGGATTTCGGAGTCTTTGTAAGATTAGGGCCTGTGGATGGATTTATCCATTTATCGCAATTATACGACGATTACTTCTCATACGATCCACGACAAGGCGCATTAATAAGTCGTGAAGCGCACTATGAGTTAAGAGTAAGGGATGTAGTGCGAGCGAGAATAGTTACAATAAGCATAAGTCCAAGTGGGGGAATACGTGGAATAAGGATAGGCATGACTATGCGTCAGCCATTTCTAGGAAAGATTGAATGGATTAAGAAAGAACTTGAGAAGTTAAAGAAAGCGAAGGCTAAGAGTGCGAGGTGACTCATATGCCTAGACGAGGGCCTTTAATGTCATATTATGCATGTCGGTCATGTAAAGCAATATTTGCGCTCACACCGGATAAGGAGAAGAAATGCCCCGTATGTGGATCTAGGGATATATCTAATGATTGGAGCGGCCTTGTGATAATACTTGATCTAAATTCATCTATTGCAAAGATACTTGGAGTATCTAAACCGGGCAGATATGCATTAAAGGTGAGATAGCGTGCTGTCTCCTAATGAAGCGTTTATATTAACAGATAGTGCGCGAAGGATTCTCAAGAAGCCATTAGGGATGCTAGTTCGGGGGGATCCAGATTATGTTGCGAAAAGGATTAGAGAGAT
>JAGGUS010000077.1 GCA_021158375.1 Thermoprotei archaeon | reverse complement strand
CTTTATGCATGGCCTCAATATTATCTCTGGGATATTTTAATGCATGACCAGGAGCAAGTATTAAGCCTCCATTCTTACCGAGATCTATACATTCTTCAACTTCACGTCTTACATCATCAGGGCTACCTCTGTCAAGAGTTCTAGCACTAACACCACCCCAAAGAGTTATTTTATCGCCATATTCTCGTTTTATTCTATTCCAGTCATTACACTCCCTTTGAATGTTAAGTATATCAACGCCTATCTCTATGAGGTCTGGGATTAGTTCTTCCACCTTTCCATCGCTATGTTGATATACTAAGACGCCGTGTTTCTTAGCTACTCTATAAAGCTCAGCCTGCCATGGCTTTATAAAGCGTCTCCACCAATGTGGTGAGAAAAGAAGTCTATCTTCCATTCCCCAATCATCACCATAAAGGATCATATCAATACCTACTTCCTCTATATAGCGTTCGGTAATCCTCACCTTAATCTCTGCTATCCTCCTTATTAGTGCTTCAACAGCATCAGGACATGTAAAGGACCATCTGAATAATCTATGCATACCAACTAGAAGCCATGCTCTCTCGAATAACCCCCAGCCGTTATCTCCAGCCAAGATCACCTTACGTCTGTCTACTTTAGATGCCTTTTGCTTTGCACTCTTCATTAGATCAGGCCTTTCAGGGGATGGAAGAGGATAATCCTCTACTTGACTTGGATCTCTTATAGGATGATATACAGGAAATGAATCGGATTTAGGATCCTTCAAAACCCATCCGACACCCCAATCATCAGTACCATTTGTCCTTCTCTCGACAATTCCATGAGTTACTACATCTACGGAACCATCGAACATAGGACAGGGTATCCAATAAGGAGGGTTGTGATTTACCGCTACAAGGAAGTTTTCACGTGGAGACGGTAATCTACACACAAAATATATTAGTTAATTATAATTTATAAGGTTCTAGCTACCCTTAATAGCATTATTAAATAGTCTGAGGAACTCATCAAACTTTTTTACAGGTACTCTTGCCCCTGCAGCTTGTTTATGTCCGCCACCATCTATATCTAATTTTTTAGATATGATACGCAGTACTTTATTAAGATCTATACGAGCAGCACTGGTTCTAATGCTCATAATTACGATATCTCCCTTAATGTGTCCAGCAATTCCTACAGCCTTTTTAGTTATAGATCTAGCATATGTTGCAGCTCTAGCTACACTTCCAGGAGGATTTATTATGTAGGCTATATCCCCATGTATTTTAACGTTCTTTCTAATATGGCTTATAAGTTCATCTTCGTTTATACTAGCTATGAGAGCACGTACGAGTAGTTCTGAAAGAGCACTTGGCAATCTATTCTTACTTAGATGTTCAACCACATGACGTTTAAACTCATATAGCTTTCTGCTACCTTCAAGTCCCTGTGATAGAACGCCGGCTTCAAAATATAAGTGACGAATATCCCACATACTTATGGCCTCTTTTATAAACTTGGTATCAGCCATGTAGTCAGATATGGCACCGTAAATAGCAAGTCTGTTATACTCCCAATCCAATTTGTCCATAAAGAACTTATACGTAAGCTCCGAAGCGCATGCCTTCTCATTATGGATTATAGTACCAGGCAATTCCTCTATTTTCAGCTCAATAGGCTCGGGATGGTGATCAATATATACTAAACTGCCCTTCTTGCTTAATACTTTAAAAAGTTTGTATATTTCAAGGGCATGCCTCTCATTTATAGCAATATCCACTATGATTACATTATCGCCTGGCTTAACATTATCTTTTAGGTCATTAAGTAGACCTACAGGATGTGAAAAGAATACACGAGCATCTTTTAGAACAGCTAGGGCTATGGCAGCTGAAGAAACGCCATCACCATCGCCATGCGCGAATATCCAGTTCACGTAATATCCACCTAGCATAATTATTTTGAATGAAGCTTAATAACGTTCTTCTGAAATATGGCTTAATGTGGAGTTAGAAATATTAAAATATCCAACGGTAAGGGAAGCTAAATTATATGAAAAGCTTAGAGACGACAAAGTTAGATGTTTGCTATGTGAGAGGAAGTGTGTGATCGCTCCAGGAATGAGGGGATTCTGTAAGACGAGGATGAATATAGAAGGTAAGCTGTACACCTTAGTATATGGTGATCTATCTGCTGTTGAATCAAGACCTATAGAAATAAAACCTTTCTTCCATTTCTGGCCGGGATCTACTGCCATTACATTTAGCACGTGGTCATGTAATTTCGTATGCCCATGGTGTCAAAATTGGCGTATCTCAAGGACTACACCAAGACCAGATCCTCTTCATTTTATACATCCAGAGGAAATAGTAAGGATGGCTATTGCTAATGGGGATAAGGGAACATGCGTATCCTTTAATGAGCCTACGTTGCTCTTCGAATACGCAATAGATGTATTCAAGCTAGCGAAGAAGAAGGGACTATACAACACATTCGTGAGTAATGGATATATGACTTTGAGGGCATTGAAACTCTTAATAGAAAATGGTCTTAATGCTATTAAAATAGATATTAAAGGTGGGAAGGAAGAGTATAAAAGATATAACTTTGCAGATGTGGATGTGGTTTGGAGAAATGCTCGTTTTGCTAAGGAGCATGGATTACATGTAGAAATAGTCTATCTAGTAGTCACTAAAGCAACAGATGATGAGAACGTTATTAGAGAGACTATAGAGAGACATTTGAAGGAATTAGGACCTGATGTTCCCATACACTTCACAAGATATTACCCAGCATATAAGTATAAAGAACCGCCAACAAAAGTAGAAATCCTTGAAAAGGCATATAAAACGGCTAAACGAATGGGCGTAAATTATCCATATATAGGAAACGTTCCCGGTCATCCATATGAGAATACGTATTGTCCTGAATGCGGAATGCTCTTAGTAAAGAGGTACGGATATGAGATATTAAAGTATAACATAACTAAGGATAAAAGATGTCCGAAATGTGGAACTAAGATCAACATCGTAGGTGAGTATATCAATAGAAGGAAGAGGTATTTTAAGTACATCATTTGATAGGCACTTCATACCATATGCGACCCGCATAATCTATGTATATCCTCCGCCTTGATACATGCCGGCCTATCAGCTTCGGCAATATTATCCCGCCTATGAAGCCACCTATATGTGCCCAAAATGCGACACCGGAAAAGTATGGAAATGGTAACGCTAAGGAGAGCATTCCCATGAAGAGTTGATAGAGGAACCATAAGCCAATGAATATTACGGCGGGAAGTTGTATGACTACTGGGATTCCGGGCCATAGCACTGTCAATACATTAACAGTCCTGTAGGGCATTAGTATTATGTAAGCACCAAGAACTCCAGATATCGCACCTGAGGCTCCAACACATGGTACTAATGCCGGACTCGTCACGTGACTAAACGGAGAATAAGTGCTCCTAAATAGAACTACTATCGATGTATGTACTAAAGAGGCTATTATACCTGAAAGTATGTAAAACAGTAAGTAGCGCCATTTACCAAGCCTGATCTCAACTCCTGGACCGAATACGTATAAGTAAATCATATTGCCTATGAGATGCATGAAACCTCCATGAAGAAACATAGACGTTATTAACGTATAAAGACGTTCCCCTCGTACTATGTAGGCAGGAACGAGACCGAAATGTCTAATTATTTTCTCAAAACGTATAGGGCCTTGGAAGTATGTGGCTAAGAATACTATAACGTTTATAGCTATTATAGTCATCGTAACTATTGGCCATCCTCGTTGCTGTCCCCCAGTACCTATAGGGACTCCAGCCATAGTTCACCAACATTAATAGCTTATACACAGATCTATAAAAGCATGTCCTTCAGAGTCCTCAGCACATATGTAGGCTTATGCGGATAGCGGGTTATATCATCGAGCTTAGTTACGCCAGTAAGGACTATAGCAGAGTCAACACCGTAATTATATGCAAATTCTATATCGGTATCTAAACGATCACCAATCACTAATACTTTTGATTTGTTATGCTCTCTGCCAAGGGCCAGCTCTAACATGAAAGTATTAGGTTTGCCTATGATGTAATCAGGTTCTTTGCCTGTAGCAGTGGAAATAGCTGATACTATTGAACCAGCTCCAGGAACTTCTCCATCTGGAAGCGGTAAAGTCTTATCAGTATTTGTAGCTATAAATAGGGCACCATTTCTTATAGCCGTGGATGCACACATGAGCTTTCTATAAGTTAAGTTCCTATCCAGACCAACAACCACTGCCTCAACTCCTTCTTTCATACAATCATCTTCATTTATTACTCTTATTCCTTGAGCTAGAAGTTCACTTACTAAACCAGATTCTCCTACTACATAGACTTTAGTTATGTTCCTCTTACGTAAGAATAGGGCAGTAGCATATGCGCTAGTGAGTATGTACTCAATGCTCTTAATTGAAATTCCGGAATCTCTCAACCTTATTAGATACGATAACCTATCCTTAGTAGAATTGTTCGTCATAAAGATGACAGATTTCCCTTGCTTAATGAGAATATTTAAGGATTGAATATTACTAACGATTACTTCGTTACCGCGCCATATAACACCATCTATATCCACTATGAAGAGATCATATCTGTTGAATTCATTTTTGATTTTAGACATCAATATCAGAACATTAGGTTAGTAGAATATAAAGATAAAAAGTATATTGTTGGGTGTTTTAGGCCATTATGTATCTTGGTATGGCGGCTATTCCGCCCACGAACCAGCATAGCGCTGAACCAACACCTATCCCCGCAACAAGTGGTATGAGCATTTCATCATGCACTCTCATACCACCAAACTTTATCACTAAGTATTTAATGAGCCAAGCAACAAACGGCGTAAATGGCTCTGGAGTAGCGCTACCTATGCCTATGTAAACGCCTACGGGATCGAATGGCCACCATACGAAGCGCATTCTTAAGTAGGATAGAATGCCTATGACTATTGCACCAGCTAATGCTTGAGGCCACCAAGGTCTAACACCAGGTCTTGATTGCCATGTAGCTGGATCTATTAAGAATGGTACCCACCATGCTTCTAAGTTCCCCCTCACAGTATTTGCTTGACCTACCATGTAATACACTTTTAGAGATACGGGCCATACCAGCAGAGAAGATACTAGGAAGGCAATGAATAATGCCCAGAACATATCTCTGGGTTTAATGTCAACATCCTTGGCAATCTTATACCACATAGCTATACTAGGTCCATGAAGCGCGATAACACCAGTAGCCCTGTTAGTCATAAACATTGTATTCACATAGTCAGGAGTGACCTGTGCGGCACTAGCAATATTTGGGAATAAGTACATAGTTAGATCAGGCAAGTACATCCAGTCTCCTGGAGCTCCTGATAGGCTTAGTCCGTATATTCTTGCTCCGCTCATGTTTAGTAGGAAGTATGTTAAGATTATGACAGCAGCACCAGCAAGAGTCACACCAACTGAATATAGCATGAATAGTAGTACGCCTATTGTTATAAAGAAGAGGCACCAAGACACCCTATGGGGCAACGCCTCGTTCTCTAACTCCTTCTTAGTTGGGCCTTTTATGGCCGCACTAAGAGTACTAGCAAGATACCTCCAGTTGAGTATTAGCCAGAATATTATTATCGAAACACCCATGCCGAAGTATACTGCATAGAACTTAAATGG
>JAGGUS010000004.1 GCA_021158375.1 Thermoprotei archaeon | reverse complement strand
TTTCAACTACATTGAAAAGAAGGAACATAGTAATTCAAATGCAGAATCGCTTTATAAGTCTTGATTCCATTCTTCAGAAAGTCTACATAGAAAGGGGCTTAGTAAGACATAGTGCTGATGAGGGGTTCATAGGAATCCTTGCAGCCTATCAGAGTAAGGAGATAACGGAGCATAGCTTACTAGCAGGACCTACAAACGAACCACTACTAATAGAGATGAACCATTTCATCGATTGTATAAAAAGGAGGAAGAATCCCATAACTAATGGTGTTGTAGGATATATTGCACTTAAATGTATTGAGAGCGCGCTTAGATCAGCTGTCGAGAAGAGATCCTTAGAGATAGAGTGGGATGAAGACTTCATAGATAAGAGCGTGTATCAGCATTAGTTCAGGTGTATATATTTGTCAAGAGTATGATATTTCGTTTCGCTAACATCAAAGGCAGGTTTACACGGCACATCATATTTAGCGCATAAATTCTCTATCTTACTATATAGGGCATTCCAGTCATAATCCCTTATAGTTCGGATAGAGTTTCTCAATACTTTATTGCTCGACCTAAACATGAAACGTTTTATCCGTAACTTATCATAATAGAACTCGCTGTTAGTATCCTTTGCTATTCTAACAAGTTCCCTTATGATATCATCACTGTCATTTACCTTTGGGATTATAGGTCCGTAGAAGAGCCATGTATTTATACCTGCTTCAGATAACCTATATAGGGCAGCTATTCTTTCTTCGGGAGGAGGAGCATGTGGTTCTATTAACTCAGAGATTTCCTTACTGGTAGACGTTATAGTAAGCCCTACGTCTACAAGATTAGTATAGCGAGTTAATATATCTAAATCTCTTATTACTAAATTGGACTTAGTCTGTATACTTACTGGAAAGCCATTTTCTAAGAGCACTTCTAGGCACCTTCTGCTTATACGTAGCTCCTTCTCTATAGGTTGGTAAGGATCTGTTATAGTTGAAAGGCCTACAATCCCTTTACGCCTCCTTCTAACTTCCTTTTTCAGTAATTCAACAATGTTTTCCTTAACTTTTATAATAGCCCCCCAGTTCCTAGAAACTTCTTCATCAGGTGTGTATTCCCGAGCATAACAATAAATGCATGAGTGTTCACAGCCTAAATAAGGATTAAGAGCATAATCTAAATCTGGAAGACCACTCCTACTGAGTGCTTCATTAACACGCATAAATATGACCTTAACCACGATTAAGCCACCTGACTATACATTCCTCCTTAATAAGCCTCCTCAGAAGCACAGATTTATTTAGCCAGACATTGAAATCAATCTGCGTTAGCTTACTTAAGTAGTTGATTACCCCTTGTATATCGTGGAACACCTTTGGCCTCTGTCTAAACATCGCTCGTATGTTCTCTCTAACGAACCAAACCCCTATTGGTAAAATGAACCCAGGATATATCTCTCTTATCAGTATAGCCATAGCTTGCCTTCTTATTTTATAAAGATATTCTGCAGTTGCTAACCTAGATGCGTAATAACATCCACCTATGTCTGGATATGTAGTTCTTCCTTTAAAACCTTCATAATCACCCTCAATAGAGGGCTTTTGTCCATATGCATTCCAAGTAGTATTGGGAAACCATCCTTCCATCCATTCATAACTCCAAGCTCTTGGCGCTAATATCGCTATAAACAGGTTTTTCATGTATTTCCTAACGAAAACCCTATAGTCATCTATTATAGGGAAGCTCCTTACCTCCTTGAGTAAACTCTCTGAGATAATACTATCTACAGCAGTTATAGACCATCTAGTAGGAACGAGTCTCCTTTTCTTACCTATGCCCATACTGCCAACGCTTAATACCTTCTGTATTTGAGAAACACTAACTCCCTCTTTATATAGTATTACTACTGCCTCTTTGGCTTTAAGATCTGTATCATAATAAACCCTCTCAATTTTATGATTGACCTTTATGTTCCCGCTAGGGAGCACCTTGACTAGCGGAGCTACTGGGCCTCTCGGTGGAGAATATTCATCAAAACGCACTCTAGGTATAGGACTCCTCTTCAATATCATCTCTATATCTGCGGGTCTCTCCGCCATCGCAAGTTCTTGTAGTATATTCACTATTCTGTTATTGATATCGGTTATTTTTACTGCAGTTCTCCCCAATATCATAGAGAATCTATAGTTAAGTATCTCCTCTAATGGTCTCCCAATCCATAACTCAGGCCTATCATATATCTGTGTATCTCCAATATATGGTGGAGCCCCTGGACCTACATATACTTTAGGATAACCTATTCTCCCAACAAAGATTGACGGTGGAGAAGTGCCGAAAATTTCCTTATCGCGAGGGATTATACGTATATTAGCACTAATCATACTCTTAACTAATATGGGACAATATGCCTTACCACAGAGTAGCTTTGATCCTCTACATAGTAGGCAGATGTTCTCCATGCTCAGTTTAAAATAAAAGATAGGGGTTTAATAATTCTAATTCTTATTTAAGCCCTAAACCAGCAGATGTTCAATGTAATGTTTGAACTATTTGGTAAGTAATCTTTAAAATTAATTAGTTTTATATCCTAACTGATAATGTATATTATGTATTGAGGTGTGTGAAAAATGCCTGAATTCGTAGGACGTATATCTACGGTAAGAACAGCAATATTTAGGCTGAAGAGATGGTTCTATGCTACTTTCTTCTCACCATATACGAAAATAGAGAAAGGAAAGGCTATAGCCGAGGAAAACAGAAGGATATGGGTCATGTTAGCTAGTAAGATAATAAATGAGATCTCCTCGAAATACGGAACTGATAAAAACCTAGCTGCTAGGATACGATTAACGTATGATTCAGAAGTAGTAGCTAAGGTTACGGATCCATCTAGAGGTCAGGAAATAGCAATACAACGTTTCATCCCAAGAAAGGTAGCCGTTGAAATATATGAGAAGAAGGGAGATATCGAATTCGATATAACGGAAGGAGACCTAAAAAAGGCTCTTGAGGAAGAATATAAGGAGCCTGAAGTAGGATAGTCCATTAAAAGCTATCAAGTCTCGTAAATAGTCGCTATTCTGTACTTTTCTCCCTTTAATATCACCATTACTTCTTCTGAAGGTCTAGTATCAACATGAGGCCTAGTAGCACCTATTTCGTATATGATTCCGTTGCTAGGCGCATAGATTTTTTGCTCTTCAAATGTCTCTAGGCTCAAAAGAGTAGCTATGAGATCTCCTTTCCTAACTTCGTCTCCTGGCGATTTATAGATTACTAATATCCAATATCCATAAGGCGCAATGATGTCTATATGCTTACCTCTGTTAACTACAAACTGCCTTTTAGGCTCCTTAGGCTTGCCTTTAATTACGCCTATATAGCGCAGTATATTTATTATTCCATCACACACTCTATTTGCCTCTTTAACGAAAACCCATCGTTGACCGGAGTGCTCTATAACAATGCCGTGCCCTCCATGTTCAGTTATATAGTAAGTTAACATGCCTTTTCGCTTACCTACAAATCGTTCCCTAGGCTCTAGAGATATAAAATCTAATAGCGAATACCTACACATATCGATAGAGATCTTATCCCATTCAAAACCCAGAGCACAGCTACAGCGCCACATTTCCCAACAATGTAAATCTATCACGTAATCAGACTCTTTAATTAAGTTACTATATAATGCATAAGCGATACGTTGCGTCTCATTACCATTAGGATCACCTGGCCATAGCCTATTCATTTGATGAGGATGATCACTAGAATATGGTTCTCCTAATTCCATTCTATAGAAATGACGTCTCCACATTACAGCTAAAGGATTTGCTATAGGGACTAAAATTATTCTGCCGTTTAGAACTTCGTTCTTTAGTCTATCAATAAGTAACCTAATGGTATATATTCCTGTTAGCTCGACACCGTGTTGAGCAGCTTGTATATATACTACAGGGTCCCCCTTACCGCATACGAAATAGGGCATCTTTACAGTCGTTCCATCTGGCATATTGACATGTAAAAAGTATCTTTTAAAAATCATCTATTAACCCACCATTGCTAACAATCCAACTTACTAACTTAAGATTTTAGATATTTCCTCTGCGATTTCCTCGGCAGTGATATTTGGCTTCAGAATAATAACTTTTCTTGTGCTCTCATCAAGTATCCTAAAACGGCCATAGCTATACATTAATCGAATACCCTTATCGCCCTTCTTTACATGAAGATAGTACTTGTAGGGGTAGACCTCAATCCCAGGTATCTTAGATTTTAAAATTTCACCCACTTTTGTTCTTATATCTTCCCATGACATGTTCTCATCAAAATACAGGTATGAGAACGTTATAGATAAATGTTTAGGAACGTTACGTAGCACTGGGAACCCAACATCTAGATCAGAGATCACCAGTAGGTTGCTTTGGCATTTAGAAGAGCTTCTTTCTCCAGTGTTCTAGTGCTTCTCTTAACTCCAAATGATCTCGAGTGGTATTCCCTTCATGGACACTTCAATTATTTGTTTCATAGCCAATACACCTACTTTTGTTCCCTTAAGCGACTACGTACTCCTCCTCTGGCATTTAACTGTATATCCGGGTAGCCTATGACTGTTTATATGCACTTATATAAAATCATATAAGGAGATAAAACCTAGTAGCTCTAGACTTGTAAGAACTAGTACTGGGTGTATGTCACCAGAAGCTACAGGCTATGAAGTATGTGAAGCTTGAGTGCATTTATGTAGACGCTGACTGCGGTATGAACTTCCTTCCTAGAGACGTAGCTAGGGAGAGACTGAAGTATATGGTAGGTGGTGTCAAAATAGTACATGAGGAACTGGAGAAGGAAGAAGCCTTAAAAGCATCTAGTCTATAGGCATAGGCACCTACTCTTGAATGAAAATATGATCATATAGGCTTTACGAAGCCCCACTTCTCAAGCGCTCTCCTCAGCTCCTTATGGGTTTCAGCATATTCATCAAGCGGAATGCCCTTAGCAATAGCTTCAAGGGCCTGCCTAACTGCTACTGCCCCAGCCCTTGGCCCATCTGGATGACCTATAACTCCGCCCCCTACTTGGATAATAATGTCATTCCCTAACGCCTTCACGACATCAGGAAGTGTGCCTGGATGAAGCCCTCCAGACGATACAGGGAATGTTGGCTTTATATGATACATATCCTGTTCTAAATGAAACTCGTCGTCTGGATCCGGCACGAAGTGAGATTCTCTCAAGATTTTAGCATATCTTATCACGTCCTTCGCCTTAGCCTCAAGCTTACCTACTCCTGGCGTACCTATGTGTATCTGGTCGACGCCTATTATTCTATAGAGCTTAGCTAAGACAAACATAGATATTCCATGGTGGGGGTTTCTCGTAAATGCAGCATGCATAGCTCTGTGCGCGTGAATAGCTATACCGTACTCCTCAGCTAGATCCCTAATGTAAGTGAGTGAGGACCATCCGGCAATAACTACATCGACCATAACATATGGATTTCCGTAGTCAGCTACTAGCTTGAGGCGCTTCTCCATCTCCCTCACGTCCGCAGTTATGTTCGCGAACCATACCTTCCTCTCTCCTGTCTCCCTCTCGACCTTATCGATTACTTTCATTATTGCCTTTGCTCTAGCCTCGAACTTACAGTAGCTTGGGCTCGTTAAGTTTTCGTCATCTTTAATGAAATCCATTCCACCAGCGAGTATTTCATAGGCTAGCTTCTCAACCTCATCAGGAATGTACCCAACCTTAGGCTTTGGGACAGTACCTACTATGGGTCTATCACGCACCTTAAAGATTTCTCTCACACCTTCTATGCCCTTATTAGGACCCTTGAAGTACTTAAGGAACTCGTAGGGCAGGTATATGTCCTCTACTCTCAATTCCTCAACTCTCTTCATACCGAATATATTACCTGCTACTGAGGCAATCAAGCCCGGCATATTACCTTCTTCGAATAGCTCGATAGGATAGGCAATCCTAACCAGGTAGGTTCCATCGCCTAGATCCTTGAAGTAATAGGCTTTACCCATTAACTTATTAACTCTCTTCTGGTCATACCACACATATAGGGTTGTCCATGTCCCCACACTGCTCTCAGAAGCCACACCGCCAGCAGCATCCTCTATGGTGAATCCCTTTGCGGGCTTAATCCTAAATGTAACGATCAAGTCCCTCTCAGGGTCGGGAACATAATCTTTCTTAATAAAGAACGGGTATGGTTCGAACTTCTCTGGCACATCAATCACCTATCTGCATGTTTTATTCATTAATTATGTGAGATCGTATTTAAAATTTACAAGAAGAGAAGTTAATGAATTAAACACCTAATTAATTCATTAGAGACTAGTACATCACATGTTAGGATTTATGTTTTATGAGGGAGTACAGAGATAAAAAGTGAAGAGTAAAGTCAGGCTTGTTCTTTAGCAGACTTTAACGAAATTCTAGAGGTTGTAAAGAGAAGAGGTAAAAACTATAGGCTCTTAAAATACATAATGAGCTAAAGCAACTTTACTATGCTAGGTGCTATTATTCTAGCTAGAAGGTCAATATGTACTTCTTAACTACATTAAGTATTTTGTATTGGTCTCCAGTAGCGCGTGCCTCTTCTAGTTCGTCCTTATGAGCATATATTACTAGTGCCTTCTTCATTAGATTACCGAATAACTCCTTAGAGAGAGCAATAGCCTTAACTGGATCCATTCTATAAGTGAACTGATCCTCGGAATACCAGCCGTCATATCCTATGTCTATAGTTGCATATAGGTAGTCCACGAATCGCCATATATCACCAGTACCGAATACCCTATCTTCGTCATTACTATGTAGTTTAGCGGTATTTATATGAATATTAGAGATGGGTACGCCCATGTTGTGAAGAGCATATACAGTAAATGCGGGCTCTACAGCATACATCTGTTCATGTCCATAATCGATAGTAACTCCCATTATCCTGTCACCGAGCTCATTATTAATAATATATGCTATCCAACCAGCGATATGCGTAGTTGGAATTATCATATTGCCCTCTTTAGGCTCCTTAAGCTTAGCCTCAACTCCAAAACGAATACCTAATTGCTTACACTTTTTAGCCGCCTCCCGACACGCATCAATAAACCATTCTAATCGTCTGCCATAATTCACTTCGAAATTATAGTCCCAACCGTCCTGTCCAGGCCAGAAACTTAACGTTGCACAACCGAGCTCCTTAGCTATATCAGCAGCCTGTAATAAGACCTCAAGTG
>JAGGUS010000237.1 GCA_021158375.1 Thermoprotei archaeon | reverse complement strand
ATTTCATTTAAATTATCCTCATTTGGAGTCTCCATATGTATTTGAACGGGCAAACCGAATTCAGCTGCCTTTTCAAGAGCATATTGAAGTATTTTATTCGATTCTGCTAGGACTTCTTTAGGCACTTCATAATGTGGTCTCCCTACTTCGCCTAATGCTATACCTTCACCAGATTTTAGTAAGTCTACAGCAAGATCAATTGCTTTTAGCATTAATCTTACAGCAGAGTTAAGGCTGATATTGCGCTTAAGCATTTCAGTAAGCTCTGCAGGATGTGGGCCTATTACAGCATAGGCTCTTACACTATATCTGGTGTTTATATCCTTAACTATACGTATATGGTAATGATACATGAAGTTGAAATCATTAATCGACCGTGCAGGACGACCATAGCTCTTAGTGAGCAAGTTAACTAGTATTATATTCTTGCCACCAGCACTATGAAATTGCTCAATTGCCTTAAATCCTAAGCCTCGCAAAGGGTTTATATGAGCATGATTATCAGTTATGGGTATTTCCACGCTTATAAGAGCGATTTAAGTCTTTTTATTTCTTTATCTCTAATTTCTATCTCTGATTTCAGTCTCTTATTTTCTTCCTTGAGAGCCATGTTCTCCTTTTTAAGCCTTTCTAATTCTTCCTTAACCTTTACTATATTCTCTTTCTCTTTTTCAAGATCTTTGCGCTCTCTTTCTAACTTCTCCTTAAGTTCTAATATTGTGAGTTCACGTGTGGCTAACGCTCTTTCATACGCTACTAACTCCTTCTCCTTATCTATCAACTTGCGCTCCCATTCCTCAAGCTCCTTTCTCTTCTTCTCTAGCTCCTCCTTTAGTACAGTTAGTTCGCGACTCACTTTCTCCTCGCGTTCCTTTAACGATGTTTCGCGTTGAATTAGTTCTTTTTCTTTTTGAGATTGTTCACGTAGCTTATCTTCTAGATCTTTTTTAAGAGATTCTAAGTATCGCTCTCTTTTCGCCAATTGTGCTTCCTTAGCCTTAAGCTCTTCTTGGTATTTTCGTAGTAATTTTAATTGTTCCGAGAGATTGTTTAAACTCAATGTAAGCGATTTCTCAAGTTCTCTTACATGTCTTTCCCTTTCTTCAAGTCTTTTGGATTGCGCTTCGAACTCCTTTATTCTTCGCTCTAGATCATCCTTCATAGCTTTTATCCTATTTAATTCAGTAAGCCTCCTCTCTAGCTCCTGACGCTCCTTCAATATGGCGTTATGTTCATTCCTAAGAGAATCAATAAGAGAGGAGATGTTCTCACCTAGTTTGTTTGTATTGTTAAGTACATCACTTAACTTCTTAAGATAGGCGCTTAGTTCCTTTTGGAGATAGGTTACCTTATCTAAGCTCTTTAATAACGAGGATGTAACATCTTCAAATTTCTTAGCCTTCTCTAGATAATCTTTCCTTATATCATCTATAGTCTTAAGAGTTCGTTTCTTTTCCTCTATAAGCGTATCTAGTTTATCTAACTCGGACTTCCGAGATTCAAGTTCCTGCCTTGCCTTCTCTACTTCAGCTCTTAACTTGTTATATTCCTTTACATTTTCAAGTAACGCTGATGCTGCTGACCTTAATGAGTTTAGGATATGGGCCCATTCACTCTTAGCAGACTCTAAGTCCTTTAAAGAACTATCTACCTTACTTAATGAGCTGGTAAACGCCTCTTGATATTTAATGAATTTCTCATTTAGATCCTTTACCAGCATTTCATACTTTGATGCATAATCTGCTATCTGGGCAACTAACTGATTCACTAGCGAATTAAAGCGACTTTCTTGCGCCTCTAATTTCTTTGTTCTCTCCTGCATTTGTCTAATCGTAATATTTAACGTATTGATTGTAGAGTTTAAGGCCTCTCTTTGAGTCTTAAACAACCTATTGAGCTCATCTATTAATCTCTTCGACTCCTCGCTTAACCTTATTACATCACTTCTAAGTGAACCAATAGAGGCAGTCATGCTGGAACTTAATGCACTAAGCGTGCGAGTTATGGTTCGAGTACTCTCATCTAAGTGCTCGAATAATTGATCTCTTAGTTCCGTCACTATATCTTCGATCTTCCTTCCTCTAAGAGGCATTCTATCTTACCTCTATTTTCATATTGGTTTTCAGATTTTTAAATATACTTTCGAGTTTAGCAATTCTCATGGAGAGAAGAGAAGTTAGTTCACGTAATTGCTTTAGCTCGCCATATATAGCCTGCAGATCTCTGTTGATACTAGCTCTATCAAATACCATTTCATTAAGCGAGTCCCTTAAGCTTTCTGTTAGCTTATTTGTGTCCGATCGAATAGATGAGAGCTGCTCGACTAAAAGGAGCTTCTGAGATGTTATATGATACCTAATAAATTCATCAACTTCGTTTAAGTGCTTACTTAAAGCAATCATATTCTCTTCAAGCGTACTAAGGCGTCTTTCCATATCCTTGATTGACTTAATCAGATCCTTTATTGCTTCATCATGAGAAGAGAGAGTGCTAGACATCTTTGAAGACTTCTTTATTAAGTCGCTTAATACTTTATTGAATTTCTCCAGGAGAGTATTAGTTGTCTTATACATTATCCTTAATGAGAGTAGGCCGGAATAAACCTTGCTAAGCGCATCAATTATTAAGTCTTCATTTCCTTTCTCCTTGCTCATGCTATCAATTAGCAATTATGTATATTGAATTAATAAAATTTTGGGAGAGCTTTGCAAGTAGTTTAATCTTTTAGAATTTTGATTGAGGAGCTAGATATATTCCATATTTTCTATAAGATTCCTCGATTGCTATTTTCTTGAGGTCTTGAGGCTTATCTAAATGGTAAAATCTAATGAAATTAAGGGAACTTAGTTTAGTTATTCGTTCGGGATACCTCCATCCGTAGAGGTGAAATATAACTATTTCATGCCCGAGGTTTGCAATTTCCTTAAGATCCTTAATCGCTTCATCAAAATTTTGCCATCCACCATCTGTTATTATTGTGAGGAAAACAGGTTCTGATATCCTATGTATTAGGTTAAGGAACGCGTGAGTTGGAAGTATTGTATATTCTCCTAGCCTTGTAGCTAAGAATATCTGCTTAATATCATCTGGAGCGTTCCAATCTGCAAGCAGATACTTCGTTGAAAAGGTTATTACAGCGGACTTACCGCCAGCTTTTTTTGCACTTAAAAAGATTATGAAAGCCGCCAATGCGGCATCATTAAATGAGTCCATCATGCTCCTACTTGAGTCTAAGACAATAATTAATGAAGGGGCGTATCCTGATGAGAGTTCCTGCCCACTTAAACTACCTCTCCTAATCCATCGAATGGTCGTTACTTCGGGCAACAAGGGACCTTCTTCAGTACTTCCCTCCACATCCAATTCTTCTATATCATCCTCGGCCGTCCATTCGTCAGGATAACTAAGAATCATCCATGTAGGTTTTGGCAATCCTCTTCTAACTATAAACTCGATCACTATATCTTCAGCTAATGCACGATACCAGAAGCTTCTCCATAGAGAATCCATGAATTTCTTTCTAGAAAGTTTACCTAGTGGCTTTGACATGCTAGTTCGTAAGCGAGGTTCTTCACCAGATTCTGTAGAATATTGTGAATCAGAAGTGAGGGATGTGATGCGTTCTTGTAAGGCTTTTTTGATAGATCTTTTTCCCCTAGCCCTT
>JAGGUS010000241.1 GCA_021158375.1 Thermoprotei archaeon | reverse complement strand
TCCTGAGTGCATCATAAGCCAACTTAACTTCAGTTTCAGCAGCTGATAAATATTTCTTACCTCCAGGCGTCCTAAGACTCCTCTTATGTAATGCTTCAAGCATACTTTTAGCAGCACCTAAATTGCCAAATGCCGATACAAGCTTTTCAGTAACAGCTTTACCCATCGTATGGGCCCATATAAGTAATGCCGCGTGCCACTCAAAGCCTTCAGGGGCAGGCATCGGCCAGTTCCAGTCTATGAACATACCATACGATGGATCGTCCCAGTCTCGGCAGTCCCACCAACCATATCCTAGGGACGGAGGATCGAGTGCAATTATTACTAAGCTTATATCTTTGAAAACTGTGTAGAAGGCGCTAAAGGTACCAGAAGCTAACTCACCTCTCTCGTATTCAACTGGGCAATCTAACGCTGATATGGCTCCTCCGTAGACAGCGTAAGCTTTTCCGCCAGCGAACGTCTGAACGGGAATTGTTATCCCAGTATACTGTCTTGCAGACCTTGACTCCTTGTAGGCTTTAGTAGACATATTGAGCATGATCATTCCGGATGGATATACCGTGTAAACGAACTCAAATGTAAAGTACATTTGCTTTGCCTCAGCGTCATCCTTGGGCACCTGTGTTCTTAGGATTACACGAAGCGCACCGCCAGGAAGCTCTTTAACAGTACTTTCAATTATATCCCCCCAATAAGTATTGTCACCAACCCATTCCCTCTGGGGACCTCTTGGACAGAAGGATAAACTTCTTAATATTTGATAGCCCCCCACCCAGAGACCAGTTAATGCTCCATAATCTACAAAGTGCACTTCAAAGTCGGGGCCAGTGACTATTATGGTGTGCCCTTCCCTTCGCCATGTAAGTTCCTGTGCTTTTACCAAGGAGGTTGCTGGTAAGCAAAGTCCTAGCACTAATAACGCTAGTATAAGGATAGGTAGTTTTCTAATACGCAAGGTCTCACGTGATACTATATACATAAGTAACTTTAAAAAGCTTTTGTACAGATGCGCTTTGAGAAGTAGCAGAGTGAAAATATACAAAAAATATGAAACTACAGAAGTGAAGTGTTTGAGTAAAAAAGTCATGAAGGGTATTGGGTTATGCTGTACTCTGAAGGGCCCTTGCTCTTGCCTGTCTCCACTTCCTTATACCCCATATCGCAATTATTACAACTACAATTAGTGGAAGTATTACTGTGAGGCTACCTACTCTCCATGCCTCGAGTCTATATGCCTTACCTGCTAGTTGAACGGCATCATTTATTAGCTTTAATGCTTCATCCGCATTTCCTGAGCCAAGAACGGGAACTACACTTCTTAACTTAGCTTTAGCCTCCTCTATGTACTTTAAGGCGCTAGTGCTTTTTGCTATCGGCTCTACTTTACGCACATAGTCATATGCTTTTGCCTGTCCCTGAAGTATACTAAAGATTTTACTATTGAACTCAGCACCTAAGTTATGTGCGAACATCATTGCTACAATATTACACTTAGTACCGGGTTCCTTTCCGGCAGTATAGAACCAACACCTTATGCTGAAAGTACTTCCTCCCCAGTATCTATTATCTGTTACCTCAATTTCATCAACGGGCTCTGTAAATGCAATGAACATGTTAGCTCCGGGGCCACTTACTAATGCCATAAGTGCTTTAGTTACACTAGCTACGACCCAACCTTTCTTCTCGCCAATTTTTGGTTCAGCCGGAAATGTAGTGTTCGTAAACGTCCCAGCAACACTATATACTGAAACCTGCTTACCTATGTAGACATCAGCAGGCTCACTAAACTGGAAACACATACCGGCATAATCGCTCTGCTCATAGGTGACTATGGTAACGTTCATAACTATTAAGCCACCTTCATAGACGTCTGTCACGATGTGCCATTCAAAGAACATAGGGCTTAAGTCTTCCCAACGATTTACTGTCTCAATTCTTATGCCATGTTCTATCTTTGTAATTTTAGAGCTTACTAGTGTACCTTCTTCGGATATATAGCCGCCACCAGACCATCCAGGACCATAAACCCTAATGGTAAAACCGCTATATGCTAAGCTACCGCCTAGATAGAATTCGTCTACACCTCCCAACTTCGATATAGTTGCCTCGAAGTTCTTACCATGAACTATCACTTTAGTATCCGATTCTTCATAAGTCAACTCTTGTGCCTTTATACTAGGAACGTATGGTACTGTCATTAAGATTAGGATGGATAGGAGGCTAAAGAGCAACAGTCCATGTTTACGCATATCTTGTGACCTCGTTTAGTATTACTAGTGTAAGAGAAATAAAAGTTTCTATAGAGCAACATTATCGGAGTAAGAAATTAGATGAAATATTAAGAGAACGAAACATTCACTTATGCAAATGTCAATATTAGTAGTGAGAGAATGAGAATCTTAATAGTCTATTATTCGAAGACAGGAAGAACTAGAAGAGTAGCTAAGATCATCAAGGAGAAATTAGAGGAGAATGGAAATGAGGTATGCGCTCACGAAGTAAAAGAACGAAAAGATTATGCTAAGTACCTGCTACACTTGAATCCAAGACTCATATATGATACGCTAATTAGGAAAAGAACGGAAATAAAACATATCAAGATCAACTTAAGGGATTATGACTTATTAATTTTGGGATCTCCTATATGGTATGGTACAGTAGTTCCGGCTATTCGGGCAATTATAGAGAAATTTAAAGGGATCAAGATAAACACCATATGTTTCACAACATCAGATTTAGATAGAGGATATTCAAAGAAGTTCAGAAGATTGCTTGAAGGTCTCGGATATAAAGTGATTTACAATTTCGATGTAGTTAAGAAAGAGTTCGAGAAGGAACACATATTGAGAATTAAAGAGGTGATTAAAAGTAGCCAGTTATGAGGTACTCTTCAATTTCTTTGCAAGAACTGCAACTCGACGTCCTAGCTCTTTACATGCATTTAACGTTTCTTCATCAGGAGGACCAATGGAGATTACACCATAATGGTGTTCTTCAGGATTACCTTGCACTATCATTCCGTGAATTAGCATTATCTTTATTATATCGAGAACAGCAGTTTCTGCGCCACCGCCTTTAGCACCACATGATGCAAATGCACCTCCTACTTTCCCTTCTAAAGAACCATGATACTTAACCGTTTGATCTAAAAATTCTTTTAGTGGGCCAGCTATAGTTCCATAGTATGTTGGAGAACCTATAACTATTCCATCTGCCTCTAAGAGATCTTGAAGTCTTGCTTCACGAACTGACTTGATTAAGACCTTAACACCATCTACCGTACTCGCACCTTCAGCTACGGCCTCAGCCATTTTCTCAGTGTTTCCAGTTCTGGAATAGTAGAGGATGAGTATTTTGATGGACACTATATCATCCTTATATATAATATTAAGCTAGCGAAATTTAACTATTAGTGGAAACAGTATACCTCATAGACTAATCTTGATATTACTTAATGGTAACACTTATTGCTAACTAGACTATCTTTAAGAACTGAGAATGAAGGAGTATATGAAGATAAAGGAGTTAGTAGTAATAATAGACTTTGGAGGACAATACACGCATCTCATAGCTAGGCGTGTAAGGCAACTCAATGTTTACTCAGAAATAGTTCCGTACGACAGAGCGGATGTTGAAACTATAAAGAGAATGAATCCTAAAGGGATAATACTTTCAGGAGGACCTAGAAGTGTTTATCTCTCGAACTCCCCAAAAGTAGATAGATGTATTTTTAGCTTGGGCGTACCTATTTTAGGTATATGTTATGGACACCAACTCATAGCGTATATGTTTGGCGGCAAGGTAATTAAGAGTAAAGGAGAGTATGGAAGGGCCATACTTAAGATATACGATAAGGATGACCTATTTCAAGGACTTGATGATAGGGAAGTAGTATGGATGAGCCATAGGGACTCAGTAATAGAAGTGCCTAAAGGCTTTAAAGTCTTAGCTAGTACGGAAGTCACGCCAATTGCCGCATTTAAGAGCGAAGTATTACCCATATATGGAATACAATTCCACCCAGAGGTTATCCACACGCCAAAGGGATTAAGGATATTGAGCAACTTCCTATTTAAGGTATGTAAATGCAAGCCCACATGGAAACCAGCAGACTTAGTACCACAGCTCATAGAAGAAATAAAGAAGAAAGTTAAACCTGATGAGAGAGTTTTATGCGCAGTAAGCGGTGGTGTCGATTCTACAACTACTGCGGTATTGGTTCATAAGGCTATAGGAGATAGACTAGTAGCTGTATTTGTAGATCATGGCCTCCTCAGGAAGGGTGAACCAGAATTCGTAGTTAATACTTTAAGAAGATTAGGATTAAACTTGATACATGTAGATGCACGTAAGAGATTTCTCGATAAGCTTAAGGGCGTTTCGGATCCAGAGGAAAAGAGGAAGATAATAGGGAATGAGTTTATAAGGGTATTCGAAGAGGTGGCGAAAAAGATCCCCAATTTAAGATGGCTCGCTCAAGGCACTATATATCCAGATGTAATAGAGAGCGGTAGGATTGGGGCTGGCTCAGCTAGAATAAAGAGCCATCATAATGTCGGTGGCTTGCCAAAAAGCATGAAGTTAAAACTACTTGAGCCCTTAAGGTACTTCTATAAAGATGAAGTTCGAGAAATAGCAAGATCTTTAGGATTGCCTGATGAAATAGTAAAGAGACATCCATTTCCAGGACCAGGATTAGCAGTAAGGATAATAGGAGAAGTAAATGAGGAGAAGCTAAGAATAGTTAGAGAAGCCTCGGCAATAGTTGAGGAAGAACTTAAGGAGGCAGGCCTTTATGATAAGGTATGGCAAGCTTTTGCTGTTGTAGGAGACGATAAGTGGGTTGGCGTTGTAGGAGACGAAAGGAAAGTAGGATATATAGTGATAGTACGTATTGTGGAAAGTATTGATGCCATGACTGCTGACTGGGTAAGAATACCTTATAATATATTAGATAAAATAAGCAGAAGGATAACAAGCGAACTCGAGAACGTAACCATGGTTACGTATGCTATAACTTCAAAACCACCAAGTACCATAGAGCCTTGCTAGTAGTTTAAAATAAAGATAATAAAAGAAAAAGTCAGGTTGCTACTTAATCTAAAGGTAATGATACAGCCTTGCCCGTTTCCATAGCCTTTATAGCAGCTAATGTGAGCTCTAAAGTCTTAGCGCCTTCACTTATAGGGGTTCTAGTCGCTCTATCATGAAGAATGGCCTCTATGAGGTCTTCTTGAGCTAATCTTTGAGGATCACGAAATTCAGTAAATTCTTCTACTCTAAAGGGCGTCTTTCCACTCCAATACACTCTAAGGCTACTTGGATCTTGACTCTCAAGAGT
>JAGGUS010000133.1 GCA_021158375.1 Thermoprotei archaeon | reverse complement strand
GCAAACAATACTATAAAGACCACTATTTACGCCTACAATTGCGAAATAGTCCTAATCTATCCTGCTAAGGTAGAACCCTACGAAAACTTCACAGTATGTATAAATGTAACGAACTTAGCATGGGCAAAAGATATATCCGTATCTGCTTACTGGATTAATGAAACAATGGATCTAGTTAATAAAAGTCCACAAGAGGCCAGGGACTTTACGAGTTTTTATTGGAAATTTTGTACTTTTCATTACACTTATGATGCTGAGATAGGTAACCTTAGGAAGCTAATCGCCATTAAGCATGTAATAGCGCCACCAATAATAGGTAGCATAATGGTATTTTATGTTGATATATCGCGTCTCGCTTTTTCCGAAGAAATGGAGTATCTATTATCAAACTTAGAGCCTCCGTCTCTAAAGATGATGTTCTTAGGTACAACTGTTACTACTACGCCATTACTTGGTTCTGGTTCTATACTTGACCAGTATACCAGCTACGGTATTCTTAAAAATAAATACTCCGAATTAGATTCTAAGTACCTTAATCTCCTAGAAAATTACACGAGACTTGAAAAATTATACGCCAATTTATATCACAATTATACCAATGTATTAACTGCTTATCAGAAGCTTCAGAAGAATTATACTTTCCTGAAGAAAGATTATGATGACTTACGAAGTGATTATCAACGCATAGTTCAAGAGAGTAATTATTTAAAGAATAGGTTATCAAATCTTGAGATCTTAATAGAAGATATCTCAGAAGAAAACAAGAAACTTAGAAGTGCTTTAACAATAACAATCTTGTTCTCAGTATCGCTAATCGCCGCTATTCTAGCAATACGTGGAGGTAAGAGAGGTGTTAAGGGCTAAGCATTCCTTACTACCGTTACTATCAATACTTACTATTTTCTCAGTATTCTCGTTTGTTACCAACAAGGTACTATGCTGGAGTGTTGAGGAAACAAGCAGCTTTGGAGTTAGTTTAAATAGTGTATTCTTTAATAAGAAAGGTCAAAAGTTTAATAGTGCTTATGCACGTGATTATGTTCAGGAAATGCTCTTGCCCGTTCCTCCCTCGGGCTATACCGTTAGTTCCGTTTATCTTAAGATTTCATTCTTTAAGCGTATAGATCTGGTAATTGGTATTACTGGCTATATAACTGGATACTACTATAAAGCTGTGGTGAACCATATTCGCATTAAGAAGGTGGAGCTAATAATTGTGGGTGATGATACCCCTCCTTATGGTCAGGGAAGCTTTAAGACTTTTGTCTTCACGCTCTGGAGCAATATATATGGTTATGGCAGTAGGGTCGTAGAGGGAACTGCTGAAGGCTCTTTGAAGAGGACTGTCCTCTACACTTCTCCCAAATTATTTATTAAAACTGTTAATTTCGGTAAGCGGATCTATGTTCTTAAGTCTACTCTAAGAGTGATATGGACGGCATCGCTTAGTTTGTATATACGTTGGCTTAGTACTGGAGAGGCTGAGTTAAATGGTGGTTTAATAGCAACTGTTCATACTGCCGTTATTAATGTGAATTACGTCAGGAGTAATCTACATGAATCATATCTTGAAGTATGTTCCTGGCCCATAAGCGTTCCCATTAATGGTTCTGGTTTTTCATTTTTCTCCGGGCGGTTTACTAATTTCACAATAGTTAAGAAAGGGGAATATACTGCCTTCTCTGAAACTCTTTACGCTCCTCGTTACTATCATGGGTTTGTCTTTATCCATTGGATTGTAGGAGGTAGTAATACATATGCGAAACCAAGCTTGAGGCTAAACGTAGGTGATAATAAGCGAATTAAAGTTATTGCAGTTTATTCTAAAGTGAGTAAGGAAGAACTGGTGGTGATCCCTGGTGCTCATATTCCTATATCGCTCAATCTGAGCGATGTAAGAATAGCGTTAGATGACATACGGATTAGCTTAGGCTCCTCTGCTAAATGGATTAAGCTTCATATTGGTAATTCTTTTGTGAATTCCTGTTATCCTCCTGCTCTAAGCAACATCATAGATCTTCCTAACTCTAATATTGGAGTGATAGCCCTTCTTTATGATCCTGTAAGCGGTACTGACCTTCATGATTACTGGAGACCTCTCATAGGGCGATGTGTAAGCATAAACATAACAGTATCGCGAGATAGGTTCTTAGCTCCCGTAGCCATGTTTAATATCAATGCTACTGTAGACGATATAGCATTTCAAATAGACCATATTAGGTATAACGATAGTGGCGTGGAGATAATAGTTATACCATATCTTGCTCATAGTAGAGTAAGGTTTATTGATCTAAAGGGCCAGTCTAGCTGGTATTTAAGGCACTTAGCGCTTGCACTAGTAAGATGTAGTGCCAGGTATATTTCACAGATCCTATGGCCTCTTGATGATAAAGGTATTGTTCATATCTTCCTAACATACGATGCTTTAAGGGTCTATATGCTGAATTCTCTTTCCGATGTCTTATCCCATATCAACTTCACTATGGTTGAAATGTATGGAAATACCATATTACCTGTAGGCCTTTCTGACTTTTCATTAGAGCTCGTTAGGGGGTCTTTAATAGTGGATAAGATCTCCTCAAAGGATAATAACTTACTCATTCAATGTCGTATGGTTGTAACGCCTTATAACATAACTCTTTATGGATTTCATGTTAAGGTCTTAGATCCTTACGGCAATTCTCTAGGTCTATGGAATGATAGTGATATGGATGGTAGCATTACTATATGTCTAAGAAACGTTACTGAAGTAGTCTTGATGGCTTATCCTCCTGATGAGCTCACAGCTAATTACATAATATTACCATCGGCGAACACGGTGATTAAGATAAGGAATCACTCAAGAGGATAAAGTTATTATTAACTATTCCGCTTTATGTTAGGGAATAAGTGATGAGGTTACGCTCGCCAATTGTTTGCGTCCTAGGTCATGTAGACGTAGGGAAAACTGCCCTCTTAGACAAGATTAGGGGAACTGCTGTCATGCTGAGAGAACCAGGAACTATGACCCAGCATATAGGCGCGTCTTACCTACCTTGGAATGTATTGGAGAAGATGTGTGGACCTTTGCTCTCTATGGTTAAGGCTAAAATAAAGATCCCAGGATTCCTTATGATAGATACTCCTGGTCATGAAGCTTTCGTAAATCTAAGAAGAAGAGGTGGATCTATAGCCGATATTGCAATACTCGTAATAGACGTACTGAGAGGATTTGAAGCTCAGACATATGAGTCCATAGAAATATTACGCGAGAGGAAAACACCTTTCCTAGTGGCTTTAAATAAAATAGATAGGATACCGGGCTGGAAGCCAAATCCTAATGAGCCTTTCATTACAACTATAAAGAAGCAAGATCCATATGTAGTAGCTAGGCTTGATGAGCTCACCTATAGGGTTATAGGCGAGTTTTCAAGATTAGGATTTCGTGCTGATAGGTATGATCGAATAAAAGATTTCACTCGTACCGTAGCAATCGTACCAACTAGCGCTAAGACAGGAGAAGGAATTCCTGATCTACTTCTTGTACTTGCTGGATTGACTCAACGATATATGGAGAAAAGACTTCTAGTTAGCGAAGGTCCCGGTAAAGGAGTAGTCCTTGAAGTTAAGGAGGAACCTGGTCTTGGAACTACGATAGATGTAATATTATATGATGGCATTATACGGAAGGGTGATTTAATAGTTGTAGGTAGCTTAGAGAATCCTATAATTACGAAGGTAAGAAGCCTATTAATGCCTAAGCCCTTGGATGAAATGCGAAGCCCTGAAGATAGGTTTATGAGCGTAAATGAAATACATGCCGCAGCGGGGGTAAAGATAGTTGCTCCGAACCTTGAAGGCGCTGTAGCTGGTGCTCCCGTAATAGTTGTATGGAATGAAGAGGACTTAGACGAAGCGAAAGAGAGAGTAATGGAAGAGATTGGAGCCGTTAGGATATCAAAGGATATTGAGGGCGTTGTGGTGAAGGCAGATACTCTTGGAACTTTAGAAGCTATTAGCGATTACTTAAGACGACGAGGAGTGCCGATAAGAGTTGCTGATGTAGGTCCAGTTTCCAAGAGAGATGTAATAGAAGCGAGCATCTCTAAGAAAGTGAACAAATACTACGGTGCTATATTAGCCTTTAACGTTAAGGTACTTCCGGATGCCGCCGAGCTCGCCTCTAATGAAGGTATAGCGATTTTTAGAAATAATATCATCTACAGACTTATAGAGGATTACGAAAGATGGGTTAAAGAGCTTAAGGAGCGGGAAATAAGAGAAGCGATGCAGAAGCTTATATGGCCCGGCAAAATAAAGATAATCCCCGGATACGTGTTTAGGAGAAGAAATCCCGCTATAGTGGGTGTAGCTGTATTAGCAGGTAAAATAAGGCCAGGCTATCCTCTTGCTAGAGCTAAAGACCTTAAGCATATAGGCGAAATAATGCAGATTCAGGATCAAGGGAAGCCTATTCCTGAAGCTACAAGGGGGATGGAAGTAGCCATAAGCATTAGAGGAAATATAATGGTAGGAAGGCAGATTAAGGAGGGAGATGAACTGTTTGTAGACGTCCCAGAAGATCATATCGAGGAGTTATTAAGTAAGTACTCAGATCTTTTAAGTGAAGAAGAGAAAGAAATTTTAAATCAGATTAGAAAGTTAAGGCTAAGGCTGAGGAGGTGAATTGATTGCCTGAATTCAAGGTAGTGGTTTCCGATCCTAAGACTGGGAAAGCCAAACAAATAGAAGTTAAGGGAGCACAGGCGCAGGCTCTAGTCGGCCTTAAAATAGGCGATATAATAGATGGTAGCTTAATAGGACTTAAAGGTGTTAGGCTTAAGATAACAGGAGGTAGTGATAGATCTGGATTTCCAATGCTTCCCAGTATACCCAGTGGTGTAAAAAAGCGAGTTCTTCTCTCAAGACCCCCAGGCTTTCATCCAACTACGCCTGGTGAGAGGCGTAGGAAGACCGTAAGAGGAAATACGATTACTGAAGATATCGTGCAAATAAACACAGTCATAGTGTATGAAGAACCTAAGAAAACTCAATAACGATAGAATCGCCTACACTTAATCCTAAGCGCTTAGCGGCATTACCTTGATTTACCGCAACCTCAAGATAATTGAAACTATCTACAAGAGAAAGGATCTCCCCCTTAGGCACGTCATTATAGGCTCTTTTGAACGGTATAGTTAGCTCTTTATCTTTAAACTTTATCGTAATATTGTGCACTCCCTTAGGGATCATATCAGCTTTTATATTCGTAATGACATTTCCAAAATTGTCAATATATATCACACAAGCTCTAAAGGTCTTATCATCTATAATAAGTGCCTTAGGTTCAGCAATTCTCTTTATCCTTCTAAAGTCGATCTCAGGTCCTACATACTCAGGTGGTATCCCTAGAGATAGAT
>JAGGUS010000305.1 GCA_021158375.1 Thermoprotei archaeon | reverse complement strand
GTCTGAGATAAGCGAGAGAAACTCCTCATATAAACCTTTAGACATTTCACGTATTTCAACTCCTTTAAGATTTAAATTATTTATGACATCTATAATACTCTCGGCTCTTCCATCAGCTATTCCAAGACTTATAGCTTCCTCATCACTTAGCGCCCTGTTTTTTGTGATGAACTCCTGCACTAAGTTAACCCTAGTATCATTAAGCCCCCATTTTCTCTCGGCAAGACTTCTTATACGCCCTAACGCATAATGTATTACTTTTTCATCAGGAGGTTTCGGCTCGCATGCGCCTATCACGCTACTGCTGCCCATAAAGAGTTTATCACATGCTAACGCTATGAACGCACCAGCAGAAGCTGCTTTTCCCCCTGGTGGTACCCATGCTACAGTCGTCATAGTTCTTTCTATATTTAATAACAATTCTATTATGTCGTCCATGCTGTTCATATATCCTCCGTACGTATTGAGCTTTAATATGAGTGCAACTGCGTGAGCCTTAATTGCTTCATTAACTCCTCTCTTGATTAACTCATAAGTTCCTGCATCTATTATACCGTTCACATCTACTACTATTACTTCAGAACTGCTTGCAACAACTACTAACTCCTCTACTAGAATTATTATAGTTAATATAATCAATGTGCTAATAACTTTTTTATCCACTACTATCTCCTCGTTAACTAAATATACTTGTATCTAAGCTATAAATATCGCTATGTGTAATGCATTTAAAGCCTATGTCTCAACATGGACTATGGGCATTAATAATATAGAAGCAATAAGGAATATAGCTGAAGTTGGATTTAAGCATGTTGAGCTATGGCCCGAAATCGATATGAAAGATAAGCTTAATGCCTTAAACGAAGTTATAGAGAGTTATGGCATACGCATATGGTCTCTACATGCACCTTTTAGCGGTCTCAATATAGCATCTATAGATGAGGAGCTGAGGAATCATGCTCTTACTGCAATTATTGAATATATTCACTATGCTAACAAGCTCAACGCAAATGTAGTAGTCGTGCATCCTAGTTCGGGCTACGCTCAAAGTATGATTGAATATTCTAAAGGTCTAGAGAAATTAAAGAATTCCTTACAAACACTTGCTAGAGAGGCAGCCGATAATAATATTGTATTGGCATTTGAAAACATGATCGATAAGCATAAACCCGAGAAGAGCCGTATCGGCGCCTATGTCCTAGAACTCAAGTCACTCATTAATGATATGAACTTAGAGAATGTTGGAATATGCCTAGACACAGGCCACTCTAATATAAATAAAATGATCCCTGCTGTAGAGGCATACTGGGCAGCAGATGACCTTATAACAATTCATATGAACGATAATCTCGGTATAACTGATGACCATTTAATTCCAACTGAAGGCAATATCAACTGGAAGGAGTTTATTAATGCGCTTAGACTGATAAAATACCGCGGCCCTTTAGTAATGGAAGTAAATTCAAAAGGCATGCCCCTTAAAACTCTACTAAAACTTAAAGAGGTCTGTAAGAAACTTAGCCTAACTTGGTAATTCTTCTAATCTTATTCCTTCATCTGTTATATCAAAAGGTATCCTCTTTAATGGTATTTTTGTCATTCGAAGCTTCTTAATCCACATATATCTCCTCAATTCATTACCTTCTTCAACTAGTTCTAATTCTATAACGCCATCAACAATATGTTCAGCACCATAGCCGAAAGTACCCCTTGTAGTAACAGCAAATTGGCTAGTCAGGAGTGTGGTTACGTTACGTCTATGAAGACGAAGCTTAAGCTCATAGGTCATACTCCTTGCCTTAACGGGCGCTCTAGCATAGAAGGCGCTTATGCTATCTATTACTAGTCTGATATCCTCGCCTTTATCTACTCCTAGTTCCTTATACGCTCTACGTACAGAGTCAACAAGCACAGGTATATCAAGAGGATCAACTCTTACTTCCTTAGACATTTCTCTAGCTCTCTTAGCTAAATGGAAAAGATCTATTATATAGAGCTTTTTCTCGCCTCTTAGCCATGGTGAAATATCCATGTTAAGCCTTTTAGCCTGTAGTAGATAATCCCCGAACTCCTGCTCCGTAGTAACAACTATAACCTTTGCATTATCTACTGCTAAGCTGTTGTAAATGAAATGAATAGCAAATATAGTCTTCCCAGTTCCTGGCATTCCGCTTATCATAATCCATGATCCTTCTGGAAATCCCCCCTCTATTAATAAATCAAGCTCAGGAATACCTGTTGATATCCTCTTTATTCTCAAACTCACGCTTTTATCACCTAAGTGCTTCTATAAGAATAAAACATCGTAGGATGAAATAAGGGAATCGTTAAGTTCTAATTCATGCACTACTTGAGCCTATAAGCTCAAGCACCTTAGGCAAGAGGAGCCAGCCATGCTCTATTGTACCGAGGGATCCCTTTGCACACTCCCTTTCATTAAATGATGTTAGGCCATCTGGCTTTAGAGCCTCAGAGGCAACTATTACTGGAACTGGATCGTCTGTATGTGCACGTACTGTATAAGGCGTAGCGTGATCTGCTGTTACAAGTATTGCTATCTCGCTTAAGTCAATTTCCCTGAGGAGCAAAGCAACATAATATCTATCTATATCCTCTATCGCTTTTACTTTCTTTTCTCTATTTCCATCATGTCCTGGCTCATCAGGCCCTTTTAAATGGACATATACACAGTCATTTCTCCTAAGCAACTCTAATGTAGCTTTAACTCTTTCCTCATAATCCTGCTTTCTATTACCAGTAGGTGGATTTAACTCAGCTATATTCATTTCAAGAAGTCTAGCTATCCCCTTTTCAACTGGCATTTCAACTATAGCACCAAAAGATAGTCCATATCTTTCTTTTAGAGATTTTACTCTAGGTAACCGATCTCCTGAATCACGCAGAAGTATGACGTTCGCCTTAAGCTTTCCTTCTTTTGCTCTACGTAAGTTTACAGGATGCCTATCTAAGACCTCTATCGCTTTTTTAGTAAAGATATTCACTATTTCAGCAGTTCTTTTTGCTTCAGGAGTATTGTCAAGTGGAGTACATCTAGCGATTACTTTCTT
>JAGGUS010000007.1 GCA_021158375.1 Thermoprotei archaeon | reverse complement strand
ATATTAGTACAAGTAGTGGTACCCACTATATTCACGGCTGCAGTGAACTTAATATTAGGAATGTTCACGTACTACATATACGGCGTAGTCGAGAAGTTGCCATTCCCATGGGCTTCAGCACAAGCTGCTACTATAAACGCGCTTGCTGAGAGAGATCCTCGCTTCATCAGAGTATTTACCCTAGCCATGGTCATGGGGTTGATATATAATTTCATGACTAGAGGACTAAGTAGCATTGCCGGTAATCCTAATGTGACATTCTTTCCAAGAGGCATTCATGATTTAACGCACGCTATAGAGCTAGTTATGCCTGGCGCAAGCTTTGCTTTCACTAGTGATCTAACGCCTTACCTGTACGGCATGCTGTTACCATTCGATATAGCTCTCGCTCAATTCTTAGGTTCAATTGGCTTCTACATGTTCGGTACATGGATCATAACTCTAAAGGATCTATGGCCTCCAGAAGCAAAATGGGCTCCAGGTAGAGGTATTGGCTGGATTTTCGAATATTCTCAAAGGTATTTCTGGACCAGCTTTGGTATAGGACTAGGTATTGCAACTGCTATATTGCCCATACTGCTACACCCGAGGACATTCGGTCGTGCATTTAAGTCTCTATCAGTATCGTATGGTGGCAAGACTGGTAGGATAATGCTAATCATACTATTTACAAGCGGTATCGGCGCCTCACTATTCACAAAGTATTTAGTTCCTGGATTCCCACTGTGGATACTGCTATTCTTCTCCTTAGTATGGTCTGCTATAGGTACGATGCTACAGACCTACTCAGCCGGTGTATCATTTGGTCTGAACATTCCTTACATGAAGGAGTTAGCCATATACTACAGTGGATATAAGCAGCGTGATATATGGTTTGCTCCAGTCCTAATATTTACTGGTGGATCTAGCGTTGCAGGACACTTAAAGCTAGCCGAATTAACCAATACTAGGATAAGGGATTATGTAATAGCCTATGTACTAGTGTTCTCACTAGGTATGTTCTCAAGCTTTCTCTTCACACAGCTACTATGGCAAGCTGCACCAATACCCAGCTGGGCCTATCCATACACTATTACTGGATGGCAGACTGAAGCAGTAACCTTCTGGAGCTTCCAGAGATGGCTATGGACAGGTTATCTCTTCAGAAGAAACTGGATATTAACTGGCTTAGGGACTGGAACAATAATATATCTATTAACAGACCTACTATTAAAGCAAAGGCACTTACTGATAGGTGTAATGACTGGCTGGTCTCTAATGCCCCCAATAGCTCTTGCCTACTTGATAGGCGCTTTGATTAGTAAGATAGCGAGCAAGAAGATACCTCAATGGTCTTCAGTGGTCTCCTTAATAGTGCTAGGATTCACAATAGGTGACAGCTTGCTCAGCTTAGTATTCTCGCTGAAGGATCTAATAAGTAGAGCTCTATGGCTAAAACCATACTAAGGATCAAATAAATTCTTAGCAATTTTATTAACAAATAATTATTGATTTTTTACTGTTTCAAGATTTTTGTTATAAGTGCTCTTGCTGTCATTCTTACTGCATCTTTACTCGAGTACTTTGGTCTCCATCTAAGCTCTCGTTCTATCTTAGAAATGCTCAATAGCATATATTTTACGTCTCCTGGCCACCCTCTTCCATCCTTTGTTGTAAGCCTATACTTGAACTTAACATCTTTAAGTCCCATTTCTTCTACTACTATTTTGGCTATTTCATTAACTGTTATCCAGTCCTTATTGCCTACATTGTATACCTCATACGTCTTGTTGAATTCCTTCATCACTTTTATGAATGCATCGATAGTATCCGTTATGTATAGGTAACTTTTCCTTTGTGTACCATCTCCAAGTATCTCTAGTTCCTTAGGGTTCCTCTTTAATTTCATTATGAAATCATATATTACTCCATGACCACTTCTGGGCCCTATTATATTAGCCAATCTTAGTGAAACTGCTTTAAAACCATAAAGATGAGCATATGCACATATTAATGCTTCGCATGAAGCTTTTGAAGCTCCATATATGCTTATAGGGCGCATCTCATGGCTTTCTGGAGTTGGTATTTCCTTTGCATCACCATATACAGTGCTACTACTAGCAAATACTATCTTCTCTACAGTTCCTATAGATCGCGCTGCCTCAAGTAAATTAAAAGTTGCGACTACATTCTCATTAAAATGTACTTCAGGTCTTACTGTTGATAACCGTACCTCAGGATTGGCTGCAAGATGAAATATTACTTCAACATCCTTTACAGATTTCTCACAATCCTCTTTATTCTTTAAATCGCCTTTAATGAATTCTATCTCCTTTCTTTCTATATGATCTTTCAAGTTCTCTAGGCTTCCACTTGATAAATTGTCGATGACTTTAACTTCATATCCCTCTTCTACTAGCCTATCGACGAGATGACTACCTATAAATCCTGCTCCCCCAGTGACTAGGATCTTTTCCATAACGACTCCTAGTTAGATAAGAAGATACTAGATTAAAGGCTTTTTGCCATGCTATCTAATGCCAACCTAACTCCTTCCCTTACATTCTCCGGAAGTAGTTCTACTCCAGCTTCTAGAAATCCCCTTACAATAATAGATACTGCTTCCTCTTCAGTAAATCCTTTTGCCATTAAATAGTTCAATTCTTCCTCCGATATTTTGCCTATTGCTGCCTCATGAGTTAGATTTGCTCTCATGCCTCTAGCCTCAAGTTGCGGTATCGCTATTGCTTTTGCGTTATCTGAAAGCAATAATCCTCTACACTCTAAATGCCCTCTTGCATTTACATTACCTTCGGTCTCCAAGATCCCTCTCATGGTCACTTCTGATCTATCTGTGACAACACTTCTAGTTATTACCTCACCTCTTGTATCGTTTCCTTTAAAAACTATTCGCCCTCCTACATCTACCAGTGCTTTTCTTCCTGACTTAATTATCGATGTAAGGTATGCCTTTGCTCCATCATGTAGTATTGCTTTAGGAAGTGTCTGAAGAGTTATTCCTGGCCTCATGTTTACATAATAATTTACAAATATTCCTCCCTTACCTACTATAACGCCTGTTCTAGGCCTTACATGAACTTTAGGGGTCCAGTTGTGGATCATTATGAATGTAAGCTTTGCATTATTGCCAATATAAAATTCACTCACTCCAATATGTAATGCTTCCTCAGTTATAGCAGTACATCCTGTTATTAACGTCGCCTCCGCACCATCTCCGACTATTACTAAATTATGTACGGGTTGAGCTATGTTTTGTTTAGCTATAAACAAACACGTCTGGATAGGCTCATCAAGCTTCAATCTAGGAGGCACATATATGAAGTAGCCATTCCTTCTATATCCCTCTGCTATCTTTGAAACTTTGTCACTTCTCGAACTTAAAGCGCGCCAATAATACTTCTTAGCCCATGCAAATCTTCTCAAAGCTTCCCCTATACTCATTATAATTATACCTTTTTTCCTTAATCTCTCAATTAGTTTTTGATATATGATGTTATGATCTATCTGAAAGTATACCCCTCCTCCTTTATCGACTTCTATTCCAACTTCTTTCGCTTTCTCCTTATACTCACTAGGGATCTCTTCTACTTCCTCTATGGCTTCCTTCTCTCCATAATCATATCTCGAGAAATCAACCTTAAGCTCTTTATTATCCATCAATTAGTCCCCTCCCTTTACGAAATAGGAGTATCCATGCGTAAGGATTAAATCAAGGGCTTTTTCAGGCTCACCACTATAAACTATCTTACCGTTAATCATTACGTGTAGTTCAGTGACTACATCTAAATACTTCAAGATGTATCCTAAATGCGTTACAAGCAATATAGAAGCTCCTTCCTCCATTAGTTGCTCGATACCTTTAGCTATTAAAGCTAAACTGTCCACATCAACACCACTATCTGGCTCGTCAAGGAGTGCTAGTTTAGGCCTCTGTAGTATCGTTAAGTACATTTCAGTTCTCTTCATTTCACCGCCGCTGAAGCCATTGTATAAATCTCTACTTACTAGATGACTTATTCCGTATTCCTCATAGGGTAGTAACCTAGTCCTAAACTTAGTTGTGATCAGCTTTATCAGATACTCCGTCTTAACTCTAATACGCGGCGGGCTCTGAAATGCTATTCCGATTCCCATTTTCGCTCTCTCATACGGCTGTAAGTTGTTTATCTCCTTTCCCATAAACAAAATCGTCCCTCTTGCTATTTTATATTGAGGCATTCCGATTATCGTCTTAAGCAATGTAGACTTTCCTGATCCGTTTGGACCCATTAGCACATGTACCTCCCCTTTGCCTATAGAAAGATCTACTCCTTTGAGTATGTACTTATCATGTCCTTGAACTTTAACCCATAAATCTTCTACTTTAAATACCATGATTATCACCTCAAAGGAGCTGGACACTTAGCTTTGTATATTTTAGAGATTTCACAAGCAGAGCAATCTTCTTCACATACTGCAGTTACATTTATCGGTATATACTCTGGAAATATTATGTTTCCAAGTACTACTTCTGTTATCTCTATGTAATTAATATGTCTTAGTTTCTTCTCAATCATGCCTCTTAGTTCCTCATAGTCCCTTCCAGCAAGCACTACCAGTAGGTTATAATTACTTGAAAGCAGACTAACTTGAATAATGCAGCGGCATTTTTTGCTCAATTTCATTAAGTACTTAATAGCCTTATGCAATTCCTTAGCCTTAAGGAATACATATAAAGTCTTTATGTTCAGCCTTTCTGGATTGACATTTGCTTGAATTTTTATGTACTTTTCACGCTCTAATCTTTTGAGCCTAGCCCCAACGGCTACATGAGACATTTTAAGCTTTCTTCCTAACTCTATTAGTGGCTTTCTTCCATCTTTTATAAGCTCCTTAATCAACATTAGATCCTTTTCATCTATTTTCATTTTGTTAGCCATCATACGAAACCCTTTTCAATTTGAAATTAACTTTATCTCTTAATCTTAAAATTCGAAGAAAATATAAATTTTCCGCTTCAAACAATAATCCCTTTAATGTAATTTTGTTTAAGATTAGTTATTATTAACTATTTCTCTCCATTCAGTATTAAATATGCGCCAAATCAGATCGGCTCTCTCTTTTCCTATTCCCTCAACTCGCATTAACTCTACCCTTGATGCATTTGCAATTCTTTTAAGGGTACCAAACTCTTCTAATAACCGTCTTGCTAATTTAGGGCCTACTAATCCCTCGGCTACAAAAAGTATCCTTTTCTGTAGTTCTGCTGGCTTCTTTCCATATCTCAATGGGTATACTTTCTTCTCTTCAGTTCTACCTAAGGACTCTGCTTTCGTCTTTATGTAAAGTGCAGTCCATTCCCAAGATGGTGAGTATACTATGGGTATCCCATATTTTATCTGAATAGTCTCTATTAACCTCAATATTGCTTGTGGCTTCCATTTAGTAAACTTCTCTAAGAGCTTCAACCATCCCTCTACTAACAATATAACACTTATTCCCTCTTCCCTCTTCACATCGCTTAATGCTGTTATTTGATTCCATAACCTTCCATCCCTTATTGAGTTAGCTAAATCTACAATGGTCTTCCTTTCTATTACTATGCTTTCGTTCTTTCCCCTTGCATGAAGGTAATAATCGCCAATAGGAAGAGCATCTACTGCTACGTTTAATCCTATTCTCTCTAAATATTTCTTTATAGTTAAACCATTGCGTAGTTTTATATTAGCCTCCCGCGAATCTATTGTTATATCTACAGGTACTAACATACAATTACTACTTCCTAAGCGCGCATGTATATTATAAATTCGCAAAATAATGAAACCTTCGTACAATACCAGACACGTTCTCATCAAAATGTATATAAAGTACTGATAAGAGAAATATGTTATGTAGCAAAACCTTAATAGCACTTGTTTCAAGAAATATGCTTAGGCTGAAAAAGCCATGGTTGATTCCTCAATAATTCAAACAATTAGTAATATATTATCTCAACATGCACCAGGAATACTTGGTGCTATAGTAGCCCTAGTGTTAGGTTGGCTTTTTGGTAAATTAATCGGAAGCGCAGTCGCTCACCTACTTCGTAAACACGGAGTAGACGAGACCTTAAAGCCAACACTACTAGGAAAAGCCTTTGAAAGGTCAAAAATTCAGATGTCGAGCATAGTAGGGTCTTTAATCAAATGGATAATATTTCTTCTAGGAATTCTAGCAGCATCCGAGGCATTAGGCCTTGAAACCTTAAGCTCTATCTTACGTAGCGTT
>JAGGUS010000147.1 GCA_021158375.1 Thermoprotei archaeon | reverse complement strand
TGTTTCCTCTCGAACAAGTATGTTGCTATAAAGCCTAAGAAGATGATTAACGAGACATCTATGAAAACATCGATATAACTCATATAAATTCACCTTTTGCTGTACGAATACATTACCTTATGTCAAGGCAATAATACCTACATAAAGGTTACGTTCTCTGGAGAGTTAAATTTAAATATCGCGATTAAGAAACATGAAGAACCCTTTAAGAAATATATACTCCCATGTATTCTTCAAGTATGGGGTTAGCATAATGGGTTTAGCAGGAGGATATGATGCATGGATAATAACGATAGGCAACGAGATCCTTATAGGAAAGATTATTAATACTAACTTCGCATGGCTTGGACGAAAATTAACATTACTCGGATACAAGGTTAGAAGGGGCATGATAGTGCCAGATGATATCAACGAAATAGCGAATGCATTTATATGTGCAATGAGGGCCGGAGCAAAGGTCATAATCTCTACGGGAGGACTTGGACCGACATTTGATGATAAAACGGCAGAGGGGCTAGCTACTGCATTAGGAGTTGAACTGGAACTGAATAAAAAAGCTTTTGAAATGGTGAAGAAAAAGTATAAGGAGAAAAACCTAGAACTAACTGAGCATAGAATAAAGATGGCTAAATTGCCTAGGGGAGCAATACCAATACCTAACGCGATAGGGACTGCACCAGGTATATACATAATTCACGATAATACGCACATATTTGCTCTCCCAGGAGTACCTAAGGAAATGATGACTATGTTTGAAGATTATGTTGAACCTATACTTAGGGAAATAGGGCCTAAGCTCTTCTTCATTGAAAAAAGCATAATTACAAGAGGCATACCCGAATCTACTATAGCACCTATCATAGATAAAGTCATGAGAGAAAGTAGGGTTTATATAAAAAGCCATCCTAAGACGTCGGAGAGAGGAGAGTATATCGTAGAATTACACATAACAGCATCGTCTATGAGGAAAGAGGATGCAGAGAAGGAAGTAAAAAATGCCAGTAGAATGCTAGTAAAGGAGATAAAGAAGTTAGGAGGAACTATTAAAGAGTAACAATTAAAGATAAAAATAAGGTTTAAATTTAAACAATAAGCCAGTAAGTTTTTATTTTGCAGAATTCTCAATAGACATCGTGACGAAGAAGAGATTCAAACTCAATAGAGTATTTGATTTCGTAGTTTCTACATACATTCTCTCTAAAGCCGTAGATCCTATTAGTATGGATAAGTTACTCTCGGAAATAAAGAGCATAATAAAAAAGGACGAGATAGAGAGTTTATTCAGAAAAGAAGTGGAGAAGCTTATACATAGAGGTTTCATTAGAATCTTTGATTATAAAGATAAAGAATTCATCTACACTACTGGAAAGGGATTGCTAGCTTTAGAGGGGAGGAGGCATGTATTAGTATATTTCATTAGATTAATTGGATAGGAACGACTAAAATAGGGATCCCAAAATCAGAATTGTACATATTAATAATAGTAATGAGAGGGGGAGGGCACGCTTTACAAAAGCCTTATAACCATAAGTTACTGCATTATACATTTTACTTAACGTATTACCGTAAACCTTGACCTTAACTTTAACTATACCATGTTCGAAAAAGGAAGAGAACTTAGAACTCATAGCTTTATTCAAGCACTTAAGGGTATACTCCATCAAGATTGCATGCTTGGGATCCTCGCCAACTGCAATATATCCCTTATCAGTACCTGGGATGCAACTTACAGCATGAGTATCCGTAGTTAGTACCTCTACGTTTTCTATGCCTGTTTTCTCTTTAAGGAACTTTGTTAAATTCTTCCTAAATTTTGGAATCATATTATTTCCATCTATAACTACTAGTGCTAAGCGGCTCTTACTATATTCGCCCTCAAGGATCAATGCACATACACCTCCACGGCCAATACCAGATACTTCGTCTAAAGGTACCTGCTGTGTGGCTATAGAGATCTTAATTGGTTCCGTCGGTGTGATAGCTAACCTTTTGAGACACATAGGGATTAATTGTGTAAGCTCGGATACGTCAATATCGTGCCCCACTAAGCCGTTATGTTCATCAATTAAAATCACATCAGCAAAGCCCAGTCTATTGCCAATATTCTTAGCTAGCCGCCAGTACTCATTAGGTATATCTTCTATGCCTTTGTCCAACGCACTGACTAAAATTATAGCTACTCTTCCTATAGCAAAGCCAATTACGCGAAAGCTTGGACCCTTGATAATGATAGGATTAGCAATTCCCTCCATTCGACGAATAGATCGTTTATGCGCGAGTACTTTATGTAGAGCGCTTAGTACGCGATCTACATCCTTTAACGAAACTAAATTTAGTTTATGAGTCGATGCACCATGGAAGATTATGCCTTCGCAGTTAAAATCATGCTTTATCTTTTTAAGGAAAACTGCAGGAAAGTTGCTACTACCTACATTCCTAAATGGACCATAATGAAATTCAGGAGCAAGCAATACACCACGTAGCATGTCATCATCATATATCTTTATATAATGAATGGGGATCACGGCATAATCGCATATTTTATATAACTCGCGCTCTAGATAAAATGGATCATTACCTAACCATATATGAGCAAAACCTCTACCCAATTCTAGTAAGTTAAGTTTAACCATATCGCTATAGTAATGGAGATAATATAGCGTGATGAATAGTGCTATTAAAGGAGAAGAGAATGTCATAAGGAGTATGAAGAAGTCATGTAGAGAGAACCCCATTAAATTAAAGTGAATACATAAGACATATGAGGGAACTATATTCATAGCCTCTAATAATATGTTCTTTATTAAGGAAGAACCGGATATTAAGTGCACTACAAGTAGCTGAAGGTATACAGAAGGTGAGAGACTAAGTACTTTCATTTTCCCTCCACTTACAATATCCGTTATAGCGAAGAGAGAGGTCGATAGAAGAGCTATTAATGAAAGCCTCGTTATGTTGTACATACGTCTATCACGCCATATTAATGGTATGAAATAAGGAGAAATTGCTACGAAGAAAAGGACTAAAAGACTGATAAGTAGTTGCGAAGAGGCCTTACATGTGCCTAATAGCATGCACAGTAATATATAAGCGCCTGATATAAGTAAGTTATACAATATTAAATAACGGGCCTTAGGTAATGTGAAGAGCTTCTTGAAGTATACCTGAATACTTGAATAGCGAGCCATAGCCATCTAATGATAATTAGTCTGGACTTACATAAACTTAATCTTAGTTTATAAAGATAATTAAAGTGAGGAGCCGATGAAGATTCATGCAGGCTCTGAAAGATGATGTAAGCTTGGGCATACTGAGCTCCTTAAGCCTTTTGGTATTTCCAGCATGCTACGTAGTGGCCTGGTTCAACTTCAACTAGACTAGGCTCCCTACTCCTACAAACATCCATAGCAAAAGGACACCTAGGATGAAACCTACAACCAGGAGGTGGGTTAATGGGACTTGGAGGTTCTCCTTTAGGTTTAATTCTATGTTTACTTCTAGCTAGCTTTGGATCAGGTATGGGTATTGCTGAGAGTAGTATTTGTGTATAAGGATGTAATGGTTTTTCAAATATTTCATTAGAGCTAGCTAGCTCAACTAGCTTACCTAGATACATTACTCCAATTCTATGGCTCATATATTTGACCACTGCCAGGTCATGAGATATGAATAAGTAGGTAAATCCGTACTCTTTCTGAAGGTCTTTCAATAGGTTTAGGATTTGAGCTTGAACCGATACATCTAAGGCGGAAGTCGGCTCGTCAAGTACTATGAACTCAGGATTTACAGCTAATGCCCTAGCTATAGCTATTCTTTGACGCTGACCACCACTGAACTCATGCGGATATCTATAGAGATGTTCCTTAGAAAGACCAACTTGTTCAAGTAGAGAGATTATGTAATCTTCAAGAGACGTTGGTATTTTAGTTTCAGTAGCTTCAATTGCTTCAGCTATTATATCGAAGACTAGCATTCTTGGATCCAGAGAACTATATGGATCCTGAAATACTATTTGCACTTTGCGCCTGAAATCCCTCAATGCCTTACCTTTAAGCGAGTATATGTTAACATTATTGAAATATACCTTACCACTAGTAGGTTCAATTAACCTCACTAAGAGTCTTCCTAATGTCGTCTTACCACATCCAGACTCTCCAACTAAACCGAACGTCTCTCCTTTAAATATACTAAAAGAGACTTTATCAACAGCTCTTACCCATCCTCTAGTGAAGAATAGCGCTTTGACGGGGAAATATTTCGTCAGATCTACAACTTTTATTAAAGGATCCATTTAGCAACACCTCATGTCTTTTGGTATTTCCAGCATGCTACGTAGTGGCCTGGTTCAACTTCAACTAGACTAGGCTCCCTACTCCTACAAACATCCATAGCAAAAGGACACCTAGGATGAAACCTACAACCAGGAGGCAAATCTATTGGGCTAGGTATTATACCAGGTATGGGCTCTAGATAGTCTATAGATTTGAGCGGATTTGGAACTGCCCTTAATAGGCCTTGCGT
>JAGGUS010000193.1 GCA_021158375.1 Thermoprotei archaeon | reverse complement strand
GAGGAAACGGTGTAAAAATGTAGTATCTAATCATAAATAAAATCAGCCCTGCGCGGGGTAATCATCCTTAAATAGTCATCCCTTTCGAGCTTCATCATCTAGTGTCTAGTTACTTATGTATTCTTATGATGTGACGCTATTAAAATATTAGGATGAGCGCAAGTATGCCGATGTATTACTTCCTCTTATGTGAAGCGTGGCCTCTTTGAGAGTAATAGTGGCGTATATAGTGGTAATTTAGGCATGCCTTTGCACTCCTCCTCTAATCTCTTTATGAGTTCATTCATATCTAGTTCAACTATTCCATTTCCTCGTATCCTAACGCTAAGTCTCTTTCTCTCTATTTCTCTCTTTCCTATTACGATTATGTACGGAATCCATTCTTTCTCGGCATCACGTATTTTCGCGCTTACGGTTTCATCTCTATCGTCTACATCGCATCTGAATCCCTCGTTATTTATCTTTGTCGCTATCTCTATGGCGTGTTTCAGATATTCCGATGAGACCGGTATCACCCTTACTTGAATTGGTGAAAGCCATGTTGGTAGCTTTGGTACCTTTCCTTCCTTTATTCTTTTCGCTGCCTCCTCTAAGAGAGCATAGATCCATCTTTCAATAGATCCCATTGAGCTATGTATTATTATACAGGGTCTTCTCTCGTTGTTCTCATCTATGAAGTATATTCCATATCGCTCTGCATCCTCAATATCGAGTTGTACTGTACATAGTTGGGCGTTTCCTCCAACAGAATCTATGTATTGATATTCATGTTTTATTATCCAGTAGTGTTTCCTTTCCGGTAACAGCTCAATAAAGGCGGGAACCTTAGCTTTCTTAATTAAATTGTGAACCCATTCCTTATTTTCATAATAGAAGTCTTTTACTATTCTGAAGACTAACACATATGGTAGTCTTAATGCGTTAAGTAATTTCGTGTAATACTCAAATAATACTTCATACTCTTCCATGCCTTGTTTTATATCTCTACAAAAGCTATGTATATCTGGCATTGTGAACGCTCTTAACCTTCTGAGGCCTACTAATTCGCCGCTTTGCTCAAGTCTAAATGCCTTAACTAACTCATATATTCTTATCGGTAATTGCTTGTACGTCATGATTATATCTTTCATCATTCTGAAGAGTCCGAAGTCTCCTGCAAACCTAAGCAATAGTTCTCGATTGCCTACACGCAACCTATAATCCCTCTCTCTAAACCTAGCGGCCTGTTTTGCTATGTCGGGTTCATCTAATTTATACATCATTGGCGTCTCTATTTTCATTGCATGGAGCTCTTCTACTGCTATTTTATCTGCGAAGTTCTCTAAGAGGTTCTTTATTAATTCTCCTTTAGGATAAAACCTGAAATGACCGCTATCTGATGCAGGTTCGTAATCCACTAATTCTAACCTTCTCATCAATCTTATATGTTCTGGTGTTCTATGCGGCTTCTTTCCAAGCTCTTCAGATAGTATGTATTGTTTAAGTAATGGATACTCCTCCAAGATGCTCAGCTTCTTTATTTCTTCTTCCTTGAGTATTACTTTATGTACGTTGCCGTTTGGATCTATGATCAAGTACTCGCTCGGCTTCTTCTCCTCTTTTTCTTCTTTCCTTTTAGCTTTTCCTGTGATATATCTTGATAGTTCTGACAAAGGGTGACCTTTACAACGTATCATGAAGCTCTTATACCAGCCGAAAGGAGCTCGGTACACTTTAACATCTTTTTCTTTAAGCTTTTCTTCTAATCTCTTAAGAACCTGTAAGGCTACTTCAGGTCTAGCCAGTTCAGATGAAAGATGAGCATAGGGATAGATTACTATGCTTTCTGGAGATATTTTACTAAATACATCCAATATCGCGTCTATGGCCTCTGAGACTACATCCTCTATTTTATCCTCGTCCTCTTTCTCTACCGTGGTGAACACTACTAGTGAGTTTTCTACAGCGAGGGATTTCCTATCTTCTTCTATAGCTTCGGGTTTCTCAACAGCAGGTTCCCTAACGGAATACTCGAATGCATCAGCATGTATTAATAATAATCGCAAGTTACCACCTTCTCCCTAAGGACTATTAATAGTTAAATAAACGTTATGAACTTTTAAAACATTACTTGTAAGCAGTCTGCTTATATTAAATCAAGATCAAGTTCCTTCGCGCCTAGATGCTTTAATTTATCCCTTAGAACCATATACTCCTTTTCATATGCCTTAGCTTCCTCTTCAATGCTCCTACTAACCGTCCTTGTCCTAACTGAAAGAGCGCATGTACCATCTGGAAGCAAGGCATGTTTTATGCAATTAGCATATTTACACCTATACCCGCTACACTTATCATTAGCCCATGTACACCATGCCTCTACGCTTGATGGATCTAAATTTAATGCTGAGACTGCCCTTGGTGAGAGTATTCGCCCGTCTTTCGTTATGAACTTTAAAGCCTTCTTTAAGCACCTAAAATAAGGACATCTAGGATCACATTTCCTCGGCAATACTGATTACACCTCACGTTCTTCAATTGAATAAGCGAGGCGTAGGGTTATTAAGTTTATCTAATACTATTACTTTATGGTGAACACTATGAGTTTAGTCGTATTAGGGGGTAGCTCTTCAAGAACATTAGCATTTAAGATAGCTAAGGAACTCAACGTAGAATTCGTGGGAACTGAGACGCGCAAATTTCCTGATGGTGAGAAGTACGTACGGATATTAGGTGATGTAAGTGGGAAGAACGTTGTTGTAGTTCAATCGATGTATCATAGACCCGATGAATACCTAATGGAGTACTTCCTAATAGTGGACGCACTAAAGGATTTAGGTGCAAAGAAGGTTATAGGTGTGATACCCTACTTCGCTTATGCTAGGCAAGATCAGAGGTTTAAGCCAGGTGAGGCTATAAGCCTTAAGACCGTCACAAAGCTAATAGAATCCGCAGGTACTGATGAACTCTACGTTGTAGATGTACATAGACATAGGGTTGAAGAGGCCGAGTTCTCAAAGCTTGCTAAAATACCCGTATTCTATCTTACAGCCATGCCAGAGCTAGCTAAGTATGCAGTTAAACACTTCAACTTAGATAATCCTGTAGTCATAGGTCCTGATGCTGAAGCTGAGTTCTGGGCCAAGATTGCGGCAGAGACAATAGGCGCTGAATATGATTATCTAGAGAAGCAAAGGATAAGCGATCGAGAGGTAGTAATAAAACCTAAAAAGCTGAATGTTAAAGGAAGAGAAGTACTTATTGTTGACGACATTGTAAGTACTGGAGG
>JAGGUS010000061.1 GCA_021158375.1 Thermoprotei archaeon | reverse complement strand
TAAATTGTCGTAAATGCGATCTATGGCGAAATAGAACTAACGCAGTTCCTGGAGAAGGCGATCTTAACTCCATTATAATGTTCATAGGAGAGGCTCCAGGAAGGCAAGAAGATATTGAAGGAAGACCTTTTGTAGGTCCGGCTGGTAAGCTCCTAACTAGCCTTTTAGAAAGTATTGGTTTAAGGCGGGAGCTCGTTTATATAACTAATGTAGTAAAGTGTAGACCCCCCGGAAATAGAGACCCAAAACCTATCGAGATCTCTAGTTGCGCTCCATACCTTAACGCAGAGATAAAAATAATTCGCCCTAAACTCATAGTTACATTAGGTAGACACTCATCGTCCTACATATTTAGCTTAGCTGGTATGTCAATTAGCGGAATTTCTAAAATTAGAGGCTCATTACGTAAAATCAGACTTTTTGATTTTGATGTACTTGTGTTACCTACGTACCATCCTGCCGCTGCTCTTTATAATCCACGCTTAAAGGATGCATTGCAAGAGGACTTCAAAAAAATATATAATATAGTCTCTCAGATATCTGAAGGTTCTAAAGGTCTTATCAGGGGAACAAAGGGCAGGCAATCAAGTCTTGATGAATTCTTTAACTGAATATACTCGCCTAGCAAGACCATACTCCCTACTAGAGATGAATCCTTAAGTGCCTTGTTCTTCGTTATATCTAGCTTATTCTATAAAATCAGGCTCAGATGCTGCCCGCCTCATCACGCAATCAGGCTTATATAAGCACATCATCATTACCTAACCTACCATGATGAGCCATCCTTCAACTATAACTCCTCTTGTATCCTTAGTCCTATCCTGAATATGTGACCACAATATGGGCACTCATATACTTTATTTATCCATCTTTTAAATCTATACTCCTTTATGGGTTCTGCCTCGAACTCCTTTCCACATTTAGGGCACTTAACTTTATCTGCCATTAACTCTACACCCCTTTAAATGCATACACACGCCTCATACTTTCTTCATATCTAGTATTACACTTTTAAACTTTTACCGAAGATATTACATAAATACTCCAGGATCTTATCTTTATAAACCGTATCCCTCTAGTTACCCTATAGTCTTAGGTGTCTTGCATGATATCTATGAAGTTCAGCGAGACTGAAAGACAAATAATAACTTACTATCTAAAAGGGATGAGGCCAAAGGAGATAGCTAAATTATTAGGATGCTCTGTGAGGACAGTATATAAGGCAACGTATAAGTATAGACGGTGGCTCAGGGATACACAGCAGCCATCTCCTTCATCTCCTGCAGCTGGATCAAAATTTCATGAAATACCGAATACAGATAGGAGCATCTTAGCGCCTCCTCATGCACATTTCATAGCAATACCTAGTGCTGAGGTATACGAGCTTGTTAACTATTTAAGAGAGCTAATTACCCTAATCAAAGATCTCAGCAAGTCAATATCCGAACTTAACCTAAATATAGAGCGCTTATATGATAGCCTAACAAACTCTCGCCTAATCAATTTTAGGGAGACTGAAGTAACATACATCTCAAGCACTCCTCTGACTTATCACGAGAGCGATCCATTACCCTCATATTTGAAGGATAATCCTTGGGTTGATATTCTAAGTAAAAGAAACGCTAGTACCTCTTTTAATAGAAGTTAAAATTAATATACTTTGAAAGCGTTAAGTTATACTGCTTAGATTAGGAGCGCTGGGGGAAGCGTATTGTCCTATGTTGACGCTGTAAGGGAGATTGCCCGTTTCATATCGAAGCTTCCGTATATGATCCGTGAAAATGAGGTACGGACATTTATAGATATGCTGATAAAGACGAAGGCCTTAGGAAAAAAGATACTCATCGTTGGTGCTGGCCGTTCTGGCCTCGTAGGAAGAGCATTTGCCTTGAGATTACTCCATATGGGATTTCAAGTATTCGTGTATGGTGATACTATAGTTCCCGCAGTGTCTAAAGGAGATCTTGTCATTGCTATATCAGGTTCTGGTCTTACAGCTTCTGTAGTGTTGGCCGCAAAGACTGCTAAAAAGGTAGGTGCTAAAGTGGTAGCAATAACTAGTCATAGATACTCGCCATTAGGTAGGATTGCGGATTTCATAGTTTTTGTCCCAGGTAGGACGAAAATTGCAAAAGAACACGACTATTACGTAAGACAAATACTAGGTCAACACGAGCCCCTCACTCCATTGGGCACCCTCTTCGAAATAAGTGCCTTAGTACTATTAGACGGTATAGTAGCTGAACTTATGAGGAGGCTTGAACTTACTGAAGAGGAGCTACGTGCTCGACATGCCAATATAGAGTAAGTACGTTAAAAAGGCCATAAAAGAGTCTTACCTAATATTCCTAAAAAAACTGCGCTCACCATTATACATAACAACGCTACTACATCCTTTTTAGTGAACTTCATCTCATAATAATATGTTCTATTCTTAGTATATCCGAATCCTCTGCTCTCCATCGCTTCTGCTAACGTATAGCTTCTCCTTATTTCATGTACGATCAAGGGTATTAATATCGGCATATACTTCCTAATGCGCTCTAATATATTTCCCTTTTCAAGTTCAAGACCTCTTGATCTTTGTGCATCAATTATTATTTGTAATTCTCTACTTAATGTGGGGACGAATCTAATAGCCATAGTAAATGCAAGAGTGTACTCATATGGTATCTTAAGCTTAACCATAACTAAGGCTAGATCTTCAGGCGTTGTCGTTAAGAAAAGTACTGCGAATGCTGTCATGAATATTATAAACCTTAATGTGTACGCCACAGCTCCCCATATATTGCTAAACCTCTGAAATAATACATTGAACAAGAATATCAGTGCTATGAATGGAATTGCGGCTTTCATCATGTTTAACCATCGCTTAAGTACCTTTCCTATTACAAGTATCGGGATGTTTACCACTAACAATAATGCTAAGAATGTAGCTTTTAATGAGATAAAACATAGTACTGAATACGCTAGTGAGTATAATATCTTCACTCTCGGATCTAGCCTATGTATTGGGCTATCTCCTCTTAAATATTCAAATCCCCTTAACATTCTCATCATTCTCTAGCCATCTCCTAAGATTCTCTACGAATACGGGTAGCCTTAGGAAGTTACCCTTAAAATCTATGTAATCTTCAAGATTCTTTACGACCATTCCCAGCTGTGGTGGCAACAACCTTGCCCTTTTCATAATATTGTCATCGCAGAGTACTTTTGTTGCCTCTCCCTCCGCAATTATTGTTCCTCTAGACATTACTATGACATGTTCTATGTACTCCGCTACGAACTCGATATCATGAGTTACAACTATTACAGTCTTACCTAATGAATTGATCCTCTCTATGATCTCTGCCAGTCTTCTCTTCTGACCGTAGTCTTGCCCAACTGTAGGCTCGTCAAGTACTAATATTTCCGGGTCATATACTAAGACAGAAGCTATAGTTAACCTCTTCTTCTCGCCTCCACTAAGTGAGAATGGTGATGTATTTATGTAATCCAAAAGACCCATTTCCTTTAAAACCTCCTTTGCTCTTCTCTTTGCTCTTTCTGGATCCCATCCGAAGTTCTTTAAAGCAAACATTGTTTCCTCTAATACCGTGCTCGCAAATATTTGATGATCTGGGTTTTGAAATACAAGGCCTACATATTTGGCAAGCTCTGCAACAGTATGCTCTCTAGTATCGAGCCCACATACCTTTACGTATCCTTTATCTGGTTTAAGTATTCCGTTAAAGTGCTTTACTAGTGTTGTCTTGCCTGCTCCATTTTCTCCCATTATCGCAATTAGGTCTCCCTCTTTTATTGTAAGATTTATGCCCTTAAGCACCCATTCCTTGGCCTCAGGATATTTATACCAAAGATCCCTTACTTCTATTACATCCCTTCTTGGCATGGAGTATCACCTTAACGAATTCATCAGGAGTTAGCGGCACTTCACTTTTCGTAGCGTTAATCAATTCTTTGTACGCTAGACATACTTTAGGCACTTCAACGCCTATTCTCTCTAGGCGCGATACTTCTTTCGAAAATACTTCCCTTGGATTGCCACTAATTATTATCGACCCCTTATCCATCACAATTATCCTATCAACTAGTGGCGCTAGCATATCTAGCCGATGCTCAACTATTACCACGGTTATCCGCATTTCCTTTCTAAGCCTACATAAGGTATTTATCACGTCAAGCGCGCTCATTGGATCAAGATTTGCTGTAGGCTCATCTAATACTAATATTTTAGGTCTCATAGCTATGACTGCTGCTATGGCTACCTTCTGCTGCTCGCCTCCTGATAACTCGTAAGGCGCTTTATCACGTAGATGCTCTATTCCTAATAACCCAAGAACCCACTCTACTCTATTTTTCATCTCTTCCCTATCTAGACCTAAGTTCTCTAAACCGAAGGCTATCTCTCTTTCAACTGTAGTCATAAAGAGTTGAGATTCTGGATCTTGAAATACCATTCCGACTTTATCTGCTAACTCATATGGTTCATGCTCATGTACTTTTATTTCTTCAAATAAAACAACTTCTCCCTTATATTCTCCTTCATAAAAGTGAGGAATGAGTCCATTAATACATCTACATAGTGTAGTCTTACCACATCCGCTTGGCCCCGTAATAAGTACGAATTCTCCTTCATCTACCTCTAAGTTGATATTCTTAAGAGCCCATCTAGATGATGTTACATACTTAAAACTGAGCCCCTTAATTTTTAGAGCCTTCATTTCCAACTACCTTCCAGCAATGATCTTGATTACGTCTCTGTTCTTAAGTATATACCCTCCTCCTAGCCTCCTTTTTGTTCGCACGTCTATTGCAGAGACGAATTTCTCTGCAAGTTCGCTATGGATTTTTCGAGCTAGGTCTATTACTTTACTACCCCTAGGCATTAGGAATGCATCTGGTAGGACATTCCCCTTATGATCCGTCAGCTTGTTTTCATCTTCTACCGGGAAGACCACGACCATTCCTAAAACCTCTAAAAATGCGGTATTTATAGCGTCTTGCACGCCAGTACTGCCCCACTTCTCTAGTACATTCTCCCTGATATACTCTAGGGCCCTTCGTTGTCTCTCATTTAGTTTATCCCTATTTACTATCTCGAACTCCTTCTCCCCTGGGATGTACTTTATTAGCTTCGCCTTAGCCGCCTTCCTAAGTGCGAGTTCCGCTTCAGCGCTTGTAGGAATCACCTTATATTTCGGTTCATACTCGTCCTTCAATAACGATATATTGTCTTCAGCCTGTGGTAAATCCGCCTTATTAGCTACTATTATTTCTGGCTTTGCGATCCCTCTTAGGTTTCTAATGAAATTCGTTATATCCTCGTCTGTCCATTGACCAATCCTCTTTACTTCTAAGTCGCTCTCTCTTAATGCTTCTGCAATGTCCTCAACTTTAATGCCTAACCCGCTAAGTCTATTAAAGAGAACTTCCCTTACATCTCTTTTCGCGACCTCTACTAATCTAACTACCTTATCCCAATCCTTTTTCAGCATTTGATAGATCCACATATCTAGCTCCTTTTCTAAGAATTTGACATCTTCTCTTGGATCGTGAGTTCCTGGTTTAACCTTTCTACCTTCCGCATCTGTACTACCGCTCGCATCTACAACTAGTAATAAGACGGATGCCCTTCTGACATGGTCTAAGAATTGATTTCCTAGTCCTCTACCTTTCCAAGCTCCAGGAACAAGCCCCGCTACATCGATAAGCGTAACTGGGACGAACCTATATCCCTCTATGCATACAGAGTTCCTAGGATTATCCTTAACGTTAAATTCCTTACAAACACACTTGACTTTGACATAGCCTACCCCTACGTTCGGCTCTATAGTAGTAAATGGGTAGGATGCTATCTTCACATCTACTAAAGTAGCTGCTGCAAAGAACGTTGATTTACCTACGTTAGGCGGTCCTACTATCCCTGCTATACTCTCTACCATTCTAGTCACCTACCATACACTGATACCACCATCTCAATTGCAGTTGCCATGTACAGTAATACTAAGCTACCAAGTAAGTATTCCCCTTTGATATCTGCCTTTATCCTCTTCCCCTTAGAAAGCTCTAATAATACTTTAAGAGCTAGTTGAAACCCTATATAGGATAATAACACGTTTGCCTCGCTCTCTATTATACCTGAACATATCAGTGTCACTCCCTCCCATGTCCTTAATCCCTCATGAACTGCCCATGATCCTATTTCCCTTATATAGTCTGAAAGGATAGCTATGCCTAATCCCGGTATGACATTAAGCAATGCCTCACAGAATATAACCGTAATCGCCTTAGATACAAATAGAAAGTTCATGACAAGATAATACCTTCCAGATAAGAATAGCCTCTCTATAACACCTCTACTCTTCGGTAATTTTCCCATTGGAGAAATAAAGGCACTAAGCAATATAGTGAAGAATATAACATGTAGCGCTATAAGCATTAATAGATTAAACTTTTTCTTCACTAACTCCTCTATCGTTTTCATCAGTATCCTTATTCTGAATTAATAGGCTAATATTTAATTACTGCGCTCCTAATTAAAATCATTGCTAGGGTTGTAGCTTATGGACTTTATACTGATAGATGGTTCTTATGGTGAAGGTGGAGGTCAAATACTTCGCTCAGCTGTAGCCCTATCTGCTTTAACTATGAGGCCTATAAAAGTAATTAACATAAGGGCCAAGCGCTCAAATCCAGGACTAAGACCACAACATCTTACTGCCGTTAAAGCTGTTGCCACAATAAGTAATGCCTTGGTCAAGGGATTAACTATAGGATCGAAAAGCATAGAGTTCATACCTAAGTCCAGAAGATCGGGATCGTTTCAGTTTGATATAGGAACCGCTGGTAGCGTTTCTCTGGTACTACAAGCCCTGCTTCCTGCAAGCATGTTAGCACCTGGCCCATGTACATATAGAATACGTGGGGGCACAGATGTAATGAAAGCTCCCCCTATTGATTACATGCGCTTTGTCTTCACTAAATGGTTAGCACTAATGAACTATAATGT
>JAGGUS010000158.1 GCA_021158375.1 Thermoprotei archaeon | reverse complement strand
TCAGCGGGATAATGCTTAGTCCTATAACTCCTTGAACTAATTCTCTATTGACTATATCCGAATACCATCCTATGAGCACTATCGGAATTATCGACGTCAATGTTGCTATAGATGCGACTACGCCTATTTGATAATGCGAAAGCCCCCTATATGCCATGTATAATGAGAATATCGGATAGACCAATCCCGTAGCCACATAGAGTAATAATGTGGCAATCCATAACCTTATTATATCTATTGACCTCATATCCTTCACTGACCTCATGCGTTATCTTATTTTCGGCTATAAATAGCTAAACATCTAAGGTTTCATTATGCGCACCATGGGCGTGTTCTTTTTATTCAATTCCTGATTATATCCTTAGTGATACATATGAAATTTAAGAAGCTCTCGCCTAATTCAGGACTTAAAGTATCTGCATTATGTCTTGGCACATGGCATCTTCCTCGTCTTCCTGAAAGAGACGATGCAGGTGCTCATCTAATAGATGAATCTGAGTTTAAGAGAGTTCTGAAGTTTGCTTACGATAATGGCGTTATATTTTTAGATACTGCGAATAGATATCATGGTGGTATATCTCCTGTACCACTAACTCATGTAGGCAATGCGGAGCGTCTTCTAGGTAAACTAATTAAGGAACTAGGAATTGATAGGGAAGAGTTAGTTATTGCGACCAAAGTAGGGAATAGAATGAGTCTTGGCCCAAATGGTGCTGGTCTCTCCAGAAAGCACGTCATGTGGCAAATAAGAGAAAGCCTTAAGAGGTTACAGATGGACTATGTAGATATCTATTACATGCATATTCATGATCCCGACACGCCTAAAAGAGAAATAATGAGTACTTTTACTCAATTAGTCAATTTAGGACTGATAAGATACATAGGGGCTAGTAACATTCCTGCACCGGACTTAGTAGAAATGATAGAGGTTGCTGAGAGATTAAACCTAGAGCCTATAACAGTCCTTCAGTATAGGTACAATTTATTGGAAAGGCAGATAGAAAAAGATATAATACCTATAGCTCAGCGCTATGGAATAGGCATCGCAGCTTACTCTCCTTTAGCACAGGGCTTATTAACTGGTAAGTACGTTGATGTCGAAAAGAGGAAGTGGGTAATTCCAGCGCTATCGAGAGCAACATATATGAAATCCTTTGTGAAGCGCTATCTTACCGATAAAAACCTCGAATTCATGCTGAAATACATAGAGTTTGCTGGAGAGAAGGGCATTTCTCCGGCTCAGCTAGCTCTTGCATGGGTAATCAACATGGAACGCGTATGGAAGGTACCTATAGTACCGATAATAAGCGTCTCTAAACTTAAACATCTAGAAGAGGCGATCGAAGCAATTGAAATAACATTAAAAGATGACGACCTCAAATACCTCGATGAACTGGTTAAAAAAGTTTAAAAGGTAGATTATTTACCTATTAGCTCTCTTACCTCTTCTTCTCCTTCCTCTAGTTCCTTAGCTTGCTCAGGATCTAACATCTTCAATAATGCTAAGAACTCACCAACATGCGTCTTCTCTTCCTTTGCTATATCTTCAAATACCTTACGGTATTTTTCGTCTTCTATTGCTCTAGCAAACTGCATGTAGAGATTTACAGCATCTAATTCTGCAATTATGGCCATCCTTAAAGCTTCCGCTAATTCCTCTTTAGTAAACTTCTTTCCAGAAGGATAGTCCAATGGATTTTTCGACATCAAGTAACATCCCTTCGATTTATATATAACATGATGAAATAAATATATCTTGCTCTTTTATGCCCAATTTTTCACATAGTATAGGCAGAGATATGTAGACACATTTAGGGATGACAGCTAAAGTTTTTAGGATAATTTGAATAAACTAAGTGTGATGCAGAGGAATTATAGAGCGCGGAGAATACTTATTATGGTTGCTGTATTCATAGGCATGATACTCTTAACGCTTATATTGCCTAGTCCTACGAATAAGGTACGGGAGAAAAGTATGAAAGGAGCAGGAGCGAAAGAAACTACTTCCGGAACTAAAGTAGAAACAGAGCTATTCCCCTTCTATCTACCATGGAATGATTCATCAAATACTATTGTAAGTCTAAGTGGCTTGCTTGATAGGCCTGCTGGTAAGTATGGTCATGTGTATGTTGGTCCTGATGGCCACTTATACGTAGGCAGCAAGAGAATACGATTCCTAGGAGTAAATATATGTGATAGCGCTGCCTTTCCAAGAAAGGAGGATGCCGACAAAATAGCTGCTAGGTTGGCTAAATTTGGAATAAATATAGTACGCTTTCATCACCTAGAGGCTCCTTGGGCTTCATTTAATATTTTCGATAAAGGCTATAAAGATACGCGACACCTAAATAAGGAGGCTCTTGATAGGCTTGATTATTTTATTGCTAAGCTTAAGGAGAACGGTATTTATGTTGACTTAAACCTCCTAGTATCAAGGAAATTCACAAGCGCAGACGGACTACCAAAAGAAATAGACCAAATGGACTGGAAAGATCAACATGTATTAGGATACTTCGTAGACAAGGTTCGTGATTTGGAGAAGGAGTATGCCAGACAACTACTCCTTCATAAGAATCCATACACAGGAATGACATACGCAGAAGACCCAGCAGTAGCATTTGTAGAAATAATAAATGAGCATGGCCTGATACATTCATGGCTAGGTGGTGTAATAGATAGATTGCCTGATGTATTTAAGAAGGAGCTTCAGAAGAAGTGGAATGAATACTTAAAAAAGAAGTATGGAACCACAGAAAAACTATGCGAAGCGTGGGGAGGTAGCGAATCAATATTTGGTCCAGAGATGTTGGTCAATGGATATTTTGAAAATGGCGTTACAGGTTGGAATGTAGAGATCCATGATGGAGCACGAGCATCATACAAGCTTGTCGAAGGGCCTTCTGAAGTTAAAGGACGTGCTTTAGAAATTAAGGTAGAAGAACTCGGTAGCGAATCATGGCACATTCAGTTTAACTATCCTGGTATTAAAGTTGAAGCTGGTAAAGGTTACTTAGTTACGTTCTGGGCAAGGGCATATAAGCGCGCTACGATAACCATTTCATTAAAGCAAGCCCATAGTCCTTGGCAATCCCTATCGCAGGTAGTTCAGGTAGAGCTCACCCCTGAATGGAAGAAATACGAAGTAGCCTTAATGGCCTCAAGTTCTGATGATAATGCTCGCCTCGATATATCAAACCTAGGAGCAACTAAAACGACCTATCAGTTCGCTGGCTTCTCATTAAGGCCATTTAAGGGGTATGCATTAAGGCAGGGAGAGAGCTTAGAGAATGGTACGGTTAACATTTTCACCTTGCGTGAGTACGGTATGCGTAATCCTAATGCTAGAAGGGATTGGATAGAATTCCTATACGCCCTTGAAGAGGACTACTATCTAGATATGTATAATTACCTTAAAAAGGAACTTGGCGTTAAGGCTTTAATTATAGGCACTATAGTTGGATGTGGCACTCCTAACATATTAGCTAAGTTAGATGTAATAGATACGCATGCATACTGGCATCACCCTGCATTCCCAGGTAGACCATGGGATCCATTAAATTGGTATGTCATAAATGAACCAATGGTAAATCATCCAACTGAAAGCACAATAACATGGTTAGCTTTAAAACGCGTTTATGGCAAGCCGCATACTGTAAGTGAGTACAACCATCCAGCGCCAAACATGTATGATGGCGAGACCGCTATATTCCTCGCTACTTATGCTGCTCTACAAGACTGGGATGGAATATTCCTATTCGCTTACGGTAGTCTTGACGATTGGGATTCTAGAAGGATAAGGGGATACTTCGATATTGATCAACATCCCGTAAAAATGGCCTCATTAATCTCTGCTCATATGATATTCGTAAGGGGCGATGTAAAACCTGCTAATGAATTAGTAACCGTAGAGCTTAGTGAGAAAGACGAAACAGATCTCATAACGAACCTCAAAGTCTCATCATGGCGCTTGCCCGATGGGAGTTATGTAGGAATGCCTGAATATGCACCTCTCATTCACAAGGTCGCATTGATAGTGAATAACAGTCCTAAGCCAGATCACAGTTTAAGTCCTAAGGACTTAAAGAAACCTGGAAATGGAATCTATCGATCTGACACCGGTGAAGTCATATGGAATGTATCCGATCCAAAGAATGGCGTATTACTAGTGAATACTTCAAAGAGCATAGTCATTACAGGATTCTGTGGAGGTCATAAGTATGACTTTGGAAATGTAATCGTAGAGACAGGGAATACGCTCTTAGATGGCTGGTGCACTATCGCTATACATGTAATCAATGGTGATAGCTTCTCGAACTGGAAGCACCTCCTCCTAATAGCTACTGGCTATACTGTGAATAAAGGTATGTCTATATACGACTATGAAAGCAAGAAATTGATCCTTAGAGGTTCCACCGAAATAACCAGCATTCCAAGGTTTAATGGAAAAATAACCTGTTATAAGCTCTGGGGAGCTACACCTACATTAACAGAAGGAATTCGTGCTAAAATAATGATACATACCTCCGCAGATATAGAGGTATGGGCATTAGATAATACTGGAGCGCGAGTGAAACAAGTTCCAGTAAGCACTGAAGGCGAGTACAAAGTATTTGAAATAAGTCCTGAATACAGGACAATATGGTATGAAATAACTATTAAACAGTAAGATCAATATCCTTGTCTAACATTTTTATCTTACTTAAATGCTTAAAGTTCTCTTCCTTTATTGGATACCTTCCAACTTTCTTTGCATATTCAACTTCATATCTTAACTTATCTGGAGGTACTCCTGCATACGTCTCTCCGCCATTATCAAATATGTAGCCACCACCCGGTGCTGCATAGTATATACACTTCTCTACTTCAAGTTCTATTAGCTCATAGTTCTTCATAAGAACACGCCAATTTGCATTTCCCTTAAACACTACCTTTCCTTTAAATGCCTCAGCAATTTTCCTTATATCATTCTCTACACCGACATCAGCATAATTGATACGATACACATCCCTTAGTATATCTGTTATATGATCCATATGACTATCCATATGAAGCGAGCGATACCTCTTGCCAAAACGTTCATATAACCTAAGGTTATATGGCATTGCGAATTCCTCATATAGCCTCCTGCTTAGATATCCTGCATGATCATCTGCTAATCCTAAACTACTTGGCTCAGCTCCAGTTATATCATAGTAGAATTCCTGCAAGACCACAAACGTCTTTTCTAATTTCCTAAAGAGTTTATGCATCTCGTCCGGATACTTATAAATCCATGAGTATAATCTCTCCGGTCCCATCAAAGAACCTGCTGCAGATACTGGAGGATGAATTTGTAATCTCCCGCCTACTGGTAAATCTTCATAATATTCCTTAACAAGCTTCCTAAATTTTTCAAGTCTATCATAATAAGCTTTGATCCCTTTATGAGTATATGGATCTGGAATCTCCAAATTGTCTATATCCTCTAGCGTCTTTATACGTGGTACTATCCATGGACTATGCCATGGATTCCTATCATCGGGCATGACTATTTTACAGTCGAACACTATTCCCTCTGCTATACTACCTATATCAAGCCATACACCTATATGAGCTAGGTCATCTTTAAGCCATTTAAGACGCCATTTAATTCCCTTTATTTGAACATCAAGCATGACACTTAAATCTCTATAATATTCAGCAAACGTATAACCAAATATCTTGGCATAATAAGGCCCACCTACATCTATTATGACGGGAACTCGATCAGCTTCTTCAAACTCAACTATTTTCTCTAATCTTTTCCTATTTTCTTCAACTATCTTCATGTAATTATTAATGTTGAAAGGTTCCACAAAGATAACTATCGTGATTTCTTAATTAAAGCTTTTAATTCTAATGCAACTCTCTCGCAATTTTGAAAGGTGGTGAATTTCAGTAGTCCGCTAGTGGCTAGCAGTAAATTCAGTAAGGCTTTCTATCCAATTCTAATTTCACAAAATCAAATTCAATACATTTTGTATCATAGGAATTAAATAACTTATATTAAATATGTATTTATATTCCCATTGTATATTTAATAGATCTAAATATAGCTTATTAGTGATCATCCAATAAGCGATGCAAATGCATAAGTTATCCTCTTGAGTTATTTTAACTATTTTAGAGGAATTGTACTACGTAACTGTGCAATCCTCACAATATTATTGAACATCATCTGGTTCTAACAAGTAAAATAATAACTACAACTATTATATATTTCTAATAACAAGAATGTATTGGTGAATAAAATGTCGTATGCCCATGTAGGGAAGACGATTAGGCTAAGGCGTATTTTAAAGGATGGTAAGGCAGTAATATTTGCGTTTGATCATGGCGTAGAACATGGCCCAAGCGATTTTCCCGAAATGTATGTTAATCCAAGGAAGATCCTTAGTAAAGTGGTAGATGTGGTTGATAGTGTAATGATGCTTCCCGGCATGGCAGCTCTTACAGGTGATATATGGGGAAATAAGACATCATTAATAGTGAAAGTAACTAGCAAAACTATTTTGCGACCTGAGGATACTAGACATCTTCAAAGCCCATTTGGAACTGTCGAAGAAGCTATATCTCTTGGTGCAGATGCAATAGCTGCTACAGTATACTGGGGAAGCGAATTCGAAGATCATATGTTAAGGCTATGGGTTGATGTGAAATCTGCTGCAGAATATTATGGTCTGCCATGTCTACAATTAGCGTATCCTAGAGGCCCTGCCATCAAGAATAGATATGATGTTGAAATAGTCCGATACGGTGCCCGTGCTGCAGCTGAAAGCGGAGCTGATCTAATAAAGACATATTATAC
>JAGGUS010000066.1 GCA_021158375.1 Thermoprotei archaeon | reverse complement strand
CATCTTTCTATCCCTGTTGACTTGTATCTCAAGTATTTTAGTAAAGGAAGTGCTAATGGCAGTTTAACTGCTGGTTTTGACTTGAATGCGGATAGGATAAACATGGTAATGGTTGATAAGTTTGGAAGGATAAGAGATGTCAAAACTGAATGGTTTCCAGAAGTAACTTCTCATGGATTTCCTAGGAGTAAAGCTAAAATCAAAAGACTTGAGGCACTTGCTAAGTTGCTAGACTATGCTTATCATCATAACGTTGGTGTAGTTGTCTTTGAAAATCTCTTCATCATAAAGCGTAGGAAGTTTACTAAGAATTCAAGTGCTAACAGGAAGATGTCTAGGTTTGCAAAGAAAGAGCTATTGCAGTATGGGATAATAATGAGTATGAAGTATGGGTTCAAAGTACTGCTTGTAAATCCTAAAGGAACTACTCTCTCTAAAGAACATGATGAGGTAATGAGGAAATATGGTTTAGATAGACATACAGCTTCAGCATACATAATAGCTTTGAGAGGTATAGAAAGACCTAGTTTGATATAAAAAGCTATAGCTTAATGTTTCTGCCCCCTTATATCATCTCATAAAATAACTTTATATTTCCCCTTAATTAGTTTTCACCAGAAACATAATGAATATATGTACTTAAATAACTAGTTACCTTTATATACCTGTTACAATATTATACTAATGTGGAATGAGAAAAATGAATGGCATACCTCATGAACCCTCTATAAAGAGACCACAGCCACCACCACATCCGGCTCCGGCTTTCAAGGATCTATTGCGGATAGCATTGCTTAAAATAATAGAAAAGGAAGGTGAAATACATGGTCTACGTTTGCACGATGAACTTAAAAACAAGTATGGTATTGAAATACCACGCCCTGTCATATATAGGGCCTTAAGGGCTTTAGAAGCAGATGGCCTTGTTGTATCTAGATGGAGTGTAAAGGAAAGTGGTCCAGCAAAGCGACTGTATAGAATAACAGAAGAAGGCGAGGAGTTCCTTAAACAAAGGATACATAGGGTCAAAAAGGTTCTAGAGTTAGTTAAGAAGATATTAGAAGAATAAACGACGAACACCTCACTCTTTTTATATTTTAGTAGAACCTAAGACTAGGCTAATAGCATGCTTTTATATGCTAATCAAGTAGTTACATAAAGATTGGTGATGAGCTGTATGAAGACTGTACGTATTGGTATAATAGGTTTTGGTTCTATAGGCAAGGTTCATATGAATAGTTTTAAGAAACTAAAGAACGTAGAAGTCGTTGCAGTTTGTGATATCGATGAAAATGAACTAAGATATGCAAAGGAGAACTATGGAATTGAAAACTTATACAAGGACTATCATGATCTTATAGCTAGGGATGATATAGATGCAGTTGTGGTATGTTTACCTAATTATCTTCACTCAAAGGTTACAATAGATGCTCTGAAGGAAGGAAAACATGTACTATGTGAGAAGCCTCCTGCTATTACAGCAAAGGAGGTAAAGGAGATGTTCGATGTAAGCAAGAAGTACGGTCGTAAGCTTCTAATAGGCTTAACTATGAGGTTTAGAGATCAGACAAGAGTTATTAAAGAATATGTAAGTTCTGGAGTATTAGGTGAAGTATACTACGCTAAATGTGGGTATCTTCGTAGAAGTGGCATTCCTGGAATGGGGAGTTGGTTTACTACTAAGTCGAAAGCTGGAGCTGGGCCTTTATACGATATAGGAGTACATGTTTTAGATCTCACGCTTTGGATTATGGGGAACTTCGAGGCTGATAGTGTTTTAGCGTCCACTTATGCAAAGTTCGGACCTCGTGGAAAAGGCCTTGGAGGTTGGGGTAAACCTGTTCCAGGAGGTCCTTTTGATGTAGAGGACTTTGCAACGGCATTTATTAAGATGCGTAACGGCGCTACTGTCTTCCTTGAAGTAAGTTGGGCTGCTCATGTAGGTGAATCATCAATATACTCGTTAATACTTGGAGATAGAGGCGGTGTAGACTACAGCTCCGCTACGGTCTATACGGAGGAGAAAGGGGCTCTTGTTGATAAAAAGCTACATTATGTAAGAAATGATCCGTACCTTGCTGAGGCTGAACATTTCGTGAACTGCATTATAAAAGATGAAGAGCCTATTACTAAGGCCGAGGAAATGATATGGCTTCAAGCGATACTCGAATCTGCTCTTAAGTCAGCTGAAGAAGGTCGTATAGTTAAGGTGAGCGAAGTACTATAAACTATCACAAGTTATGAGGAGAGAATGGTGATTGGTGATTAATGTTTTATATCTTACTTTTCAACATAAACTACTGAGGTCTTCAAGTATGAGTACTTGGAGTGGTTTATATCCTCCGCAAGCAATATTCTCAAGGAGACGATTTAGAGGTGTTGCTCTAAATCCTCCAAACTTCGAACCTGGTTCTTGGTGTGGTGCTGGAAAGCTATGGATTGATGAGGATAGCGAAGAATATTGGTTAACAAGTAGACCAAGGATGAAACCTGGAGTACGTGGTTATGCTGTAGAGATATATCGTTCCTCAACATATGAGAATTTCACTTTAGTTACTTGCATCACGAAGGAAGAGCTTAGCGAAATGATTAATACAGAAGTATTAAGCATTGAAAATCAACAGCTTTTAAGAGATCCTCTAACTGATAGATATCACTTGTACCTTTCAGTCGATATAGTTTTAGAACGCAAAGGAAAGCAAGTAGTAAGCCGCTGGGATACGCTTCTGCTCACATCTGATGATCCTGCAGGTCCTTGGGAACCATATGGATTTGTAATAAGAGGTGATAAAGATTATGACTCAGGTGAAGCAAGGGACTGTACAATAGATATAGCCGATGGGAGGTACTTCTGCCTCTACAAAGCTAGGCCTAGAGGTTCTCGTACAGTGCATACAGCCCTTGCTGTAAGCAGTGATGGTAAGAATTGGACTAAATTAGGAGTGCCTAAAGTCGATGGTAAACCTCAACCAGACTTCTTCTTACTAAGTGGATCGATCTATAGCGGTTCGTTAGGCCCCATATTCATAGGTACTGAAACGCTAGTTTCAATAAATGGCGTAGCACTGACTAAGCATTTTTCAGCATTCGTAATAGATTATAGAAATATGAATTTAGAGAGATTGTTCAGGGCTGAGTGGAAACCATTTTCAATATTTGAACATCCTGAATATCCAATACATACTTACTGCGATGTAGTTTATGATAAGTTAAACGATGTATGGCTTATATTCGTAGAGGCAGTAGATCCAATTCATACCAAGGAACTTGGATGGGCTACAGAAGTTGACAGACTCCTACTATATGTAAGTAAATAAGTCGGGATATCCTTACTTTTCTTCTACGCCCTTTTTACCTATTATATAACCAAGCCAGAATGCATGATCTGGACTTAAGAATGAAGCCTCAAACTTTAAGTCACTGTATACTAGAGCGTATTTATCTAGAATTTCGCCCATAGGCGTTCTATGCTCTATATACTCTCCGTTGAGAATCATATTCCCCCTTAGATCGGGAACAAACCTATTTCTTAACATCTTCTTGTTTTTATTTATTAATTCTGTAGCTCTTCTCCAATCATGCTCGTATATGTGTGCTGAAATGGAGAAGGTCACTATAGTACCTAATTTAATATTCTTACCGCTATATTCTCTAATCTGTTTAATTATACTCTTAGCTAGTTGATATTGTCCAAAGACGTTTAACGGCCATGCACTAAATATGTCATGACTTCTGAAGACCGCTATGTGATTATAATATTCTCCTGAAATAATGCCCTGCATTAAGATCATACATGGAGGCGCTTCTGCTCTCATATCCTCAGGTAACCACAAGACGGCTACTGCTCGCCTCGATTCAGGCCTTTCACTAAGTTTCTTAACTACATATTTTATTTGATTTCCAAATATCTTATTATCAAGGAGCCTTTCACCATATGTATAGCTTACATAATCATCATGACCGGACTTTAGCAATACCTCACTATGCTTGTTGAATTCATCCGGATCTATTATTTGCTGAAATGGCTTTATTAATTCCTCGTTCATTTTCTCATGTCCATAAATTTCCAATATTGAGAGCAACCCTATTATTTCTTTCTGTTTTTCACCGTATTCACTTTCCTTTATAAAGCCATACTTCATGACCGCATATATTGCTTTTAACCATAGGCTAAAGAGTTCTTCGTCATGGATGTAGAAACCAGCTAACGGCAATGGAAAGTATTCCACCACTGGCTCTATGAGTTGTAATTCTCTAGCCTTTCTAACGGCCACTATGTCGGGTTTAAAATTCCTTCTCACAACTTCTCTTAGTACGTCTTTGCATCCATTTCTTCCAAAAACGCTCCTTAAGTCTATTATCCTTACGCTGTCTAGGATATCCCTAATCTGCTCTAGTT
>JAGGUS010000140.1 GCA_021158375.1 Thermoprotei archaeon | reverse complement strand
TCCATGGGGGCATTGCTAATTAGAGGTGAAATAGTATGGAGAGAGCAGTCGATATAATAGTAGAGGAGCTAAAGCAGAAACCAGTCGAGGAACAAGCAGTAGAGATAGTTGAGCGAAAAGGAATAGGTCATCCTGATTCCATAGCAGACGGCATAGCTGAGGAGTACAGTAGAAGGCTCTCTGAGGAATATATCAAGCGATTTGGTGTAATACTACATCATAACGTCGATAAGGTTCTAGTAGTAGGAGGACAGGCTAACCCTAAGTTTGGAGGAGGTGAGATTCTACATCCCATATACATATTGATCTCAGGAAGAGCCACTACAGAAGTCAGAACAAAGGAAGGTACAGAGTTAATACCCATTGGCAGATTAGCTATTGAGGCGGCGAAGGAATGGATAACTAAAAACTTTAGATTTCTCGATCCTGATAGACACGTAGTAATAGACTATAGGATAGGTAAGGGTTCTGTTGACTTAGTTGGTCTCTTTGATCTTGGAAGGAATAAAGTTCCATTAGCAAATGATACTTCGGTTGGTGTTGGATTTGCTCCTTTGACCGAGACTGAGAGATTAGTTTACGAGACAGAAAGATTGCTGAATTCACGAGAATTTAAGAAGAGACTCCCAGAAGTGGGAGAGGATGTAAAAGTTATGGGAGTTAGAGCGAGAGATAAAATAAAATTAACGGTCGCTGCAGCGATAATCTCCTCTCTAACACCTAATGCGAGCCACTATTTGAGAGTTAAAGAGGAGATAAGGGAAGCAGTAAAGGATTTGGCGTGTAGGATAACGGAAAAAGAAGTCGAAGTTTATGTAAATACTGCAGATAAGCCTGAGAAAAACTTGTTCTATTTAACAGTTAGCGGGACTTCAGCAGAGCATGGTGATGACGGTATGACCGGTAGAGGAAATAGAGTTAATGGACTTATAACGCCTAATAGGCCGATGTCTCTTGAGGCGGCAGCAGGCAAGAATCCGGTAAGCCATGTCGGTAAACTATACAACATATTAGCATTTAGAATGGCTAATGCTATAGCTGGGCTAGATGATGTTAGGGAGGCATACGTCAAAGTATTAAGCCAGATAGGTAAGCCGATAGATAAACCATTAGTTGTAAGTGTCCAAGTAGTTCCTGTAAGAGAGGGAATTAAGACTAATACTAAGGAGGAAATAAGAAGTATAGTACAGGAGATGCTAAGTAAAGTAACACAGATAACTCAAGAGGTAGTTCAATGTAAAGTTAGTGTGTTCTGAATAACTATTTTAGGTTTATAATTATTAAGAGTTAGCGCGATTCTCTTATGAATTATTATCTTCAGTAGCTAGCTCCTTTACACGACCGCTTCTGTATTCATTTAGGATTCGTTTAAAAGCTCTTAATTTATCACGTCTCGACAGTTTCCTTAGCTCATTCTTAACCTTCTTCAATTGTCTCTTGATCTCCTCAATTCCTTTTACCAAAACCACGTCTTGGAACCAAGATACTTTATCTTTACTAATCACTATGAGCGCTACTTCATTAGACTTAAGTACATGCATTACGTGTTCAGGTGGACTATCAGTTGAGATGAGGCCCAGAATATTATGAGAGCTCAAGATCTTTACTGCCTCCTCATTAGCGTGTGCTACGTTATTTACGAATATTACATCGCCCTCTTGAATTCCCTCTCTTTCATTAAGTTCTTTTACACTATCTAAAGTTAGGGCGCGTATGTACTTTACGGGAAATACCTTTCCTTGGGCTATTTCATGGAGTAATTCAATAGCATGTCTAAGCGAGTCTTTAAGGACTTCACGCTCGCGTTCTGATATCGTAAGAGAGCTTCTTAATTCGTCTATTTGCCTTTTTAGAGCAATAAGGGTCTTGTTCTCCTTTAACTTTAGACTTTGTTCATTTGATATCTCATTTAATCTAGTCTCAAGCTCATCTATTCGTCTCTTCAATTCATTTATTCTGCTAATTAGCATCTCACGTTCCTCATTAAGCCTTAGTATGAGCTCCGCCTGCCTATATAGACGTCTCTTTAATGATTCTATTATGAGGACGTTGTGATGCATATTTACCGGCTTTGGAGAAGGTCTTTGAGATGCCCGTTTCACTACCTCTTGGATGGCGTCATTTACGCTTCTGCCGCGCATTATTAATGCCTTAACGTCTTTAAAGGGTATGTCTAGCCCTAATTCTCTTAGCTTCTCCCTAGCCTGATCGAATTTAGGCTTGAAGTGGTTATATGCCTTTAAAGCTGCAGCTAGTGCATCTCTTTGATGGGAATCCTTTATGCTAAAGGATTGTGAGGGAATCTTGGATAAGGACTTAAGGTAGGCATCGACTAATTTCTCCTTCTCTGCAATGCACAAAGTCTGTGATGGAACGAATATAGGGACATTAAGCATTGATGCTAGCTTCTTCACCATAGTCGGTGGTTTATCTACATCGGTAGCGATTAACACAGGAGTTCCATATTCGTATATTATACTTATTATGTCACTTCTAGAGAGGTAGCGCTTACTAGTTACACAAACGGGTGCTCCATCTATATCAATTATAGCCAGACCTGTTACTATACCAGGGTCTATACCGACAACTAAGTACTTATGCGAAGAAGGGAGAAGCGGGCGTTGGGCCTTTAAAGGTTCAAAGGCTATATCCTGACGCTCGATAGGGCTTATTCGAACCACTATATCATGTCCTTTCATAGGCTTTATAAGACCTACTAAACTACGCCTAGGCGCGTATACTATGAAGAGGCACCGCTCCATACCACTAGGGCCTTTACGGTAGAAGAGGTCATAGTCAAAACCATGTTTGTCTAAGGTATCCTTTATCTTCCTAGCGACACGGAGTATTAGCGTGCATATATGCCTTTGATAGCGCGCCCTGCTCATACCACCGGCCTTTAAAGTACGCGCTCTTGATACTATGATCTTCGTCTTCTCTTCGTAAACCTTAAGGCGGCAACCAACACCCTTATAGGCTAGGCGGGCTACGACCTCAGCAGTTTCGATAGGAGATAGCTTTTCAGAAGCCTCTATCCCCTCCCTTTTAGCTAGTAAGTAAAGAGGTAATGTTTTCGAGTCAGGAGTCATAGTCACTTGGACTACATCCGTCACTAGACATAGCCGCCTTAATAGCTCTAAGAGCTCATCTTTATCCTTAGCTAATTCAAATACGTTATCAGTAGCTACTATGTCGGGATGCTCCTTAAAGATTATTTTTAGCAGGTCATTAAAGCGTAAATTAGGATATTTGGCAGTAACCTGTCCGTTATCGAGGATTACAACCGCATAGCGCGCCTGTATAGATGAGTTAGGAGAGCTGTGGGGCAATATGTCGACGCCTATTACTTTCAAACCATCCACCCTAGCGGATTGCCATAAACATAAAGTAACACTTTCTTTATTTATCTTGCTCTTCAATCTTTATTTTGGACGATTTTACATAAGAATATACAGAATCGAAGTCTAACCTTATGTTAAAGCGCCTTCTGAAGAAATTGAGTACATTCCTTATGTCTCGCTTGAGGAGGAGCTCAGCACTTGGATGAGCTGTAGAAACCCATTGGGGCCAATCTATTATTACATATTCGGATGTCTCGATGTCAACAATTACATTGTATTCGCTTAGATCTCCATGAATAACGCCAATGTTGTATGCGGTACGTATATCCTCGATTATAGATTTAAGTAGGGCTTCAGGATCATCAAGTTCTTTTATCTCATATAGCGGAACGCCAGGTATATAGGACGTGACTACTACATGGCGATTATGACCTATCGGTGTAGGTACATGGACTTTAGGGTATAGGAGATTGAGCGCTTCGTATTCCTTCTCAGCAGCCAAACGCGATTGATAGAGCCACGAAATATGCCTACGCTCTCCTATGTATACACGATATCTACGTGTCTGCCTAAAACTAGTCCTACCAAGCCTATGGAACTTCAAAGCGATCCTCTCACCCGATGGGGAAAGAGCATCGTAGACATCAGCTTCCTTACCAACACCTAATTTCCTACCTATAGCTTCAACGATATTCGCCTTAGAAAGAGCATTTAGTGCTAAGCAATCATAGCCTACTACCTTAAGGACATAGCCAACATAAGGGCCAATACTGCGCCAAATCAACCCTAGCTTATGTAGCTTACTTAACCGAATATTCGTCTCGTTTAAGTTAAGGCCAGCTAACTTAGCGATCTGCTGAACAGGTACGATTTCATAACGCGCCATACCGCGCTCGATAGCATTAAGTACTCTAAAATCTTTAGAGTCAAGCTTCTTAAGAGCAGAGACAGCTTGAAGCACCAAATCCTCCATTATCTCACAAGACAGTATATAGTAGGGGTCTGTCATCTATAATAATTTGTTATATTTTGTTGTCCTTCATCCCCCCTATTTTATCCCCTATCCCCCAACCTTCGGGAGCATATCTCCCTCGGTCGAAGGATAGGTTCATTAAAATCCCCCTCACCACTCATAGGGTTCATCAAATACTCGCTACTATTATATGTCAGATACATTTATAAATTTTGCTAGTTAGCAAATGTCATAAAAAGT
>JAGGUS010000244.1 GCA_021158375.1 Thermoprotei archaeon | reverse complement strand
TGGAGCTCCTGATAGGCTTAGTCCGTATATTCTTGCTCCGCTCATGTTTAGTAGGAAGTATGTTAGGATTATGACAGCAGCACCAGCAAGAGTCACACCAACTGAATATAACATGAACAGTAGCACGCCTATCGTTATGAAGAAGAGACACCAAGACACCCTATAGGGCAATGCCTCATTCTCTAACTCCTCCCTAGTAGGCCCCTTAATGGCCGCACTAAGAGTACTAGCGAGATACCTCCAGTTGAGTATTAGCCAGAATACTATTATCGAAACACCCATACCAAAGTACACTGCATAGAACTTGAATGGCGGAAGTCCTCCTAATGCATCACGACGACTATTAATCACGGACACGTTTAATATTCCTGAGTAGTATCCTTTGAGGTATGCGATTTGACATATTATTATTACTAAGACCGTAGTAACCCATGCTGATAACAATATATCTAAAGGCACTAATATCATTGATGCGTACGCTGTTAGGTTTGTTGGTATTGCTAGTATTGCCACTATTTTGTTTCCTATCCCTGGAACCAACGTAGCATCGATAGTGCCCATCCACCATGGTATGTATGGTGAGGAGCTCCATCCGTATATGTCTGGAAACCATGGTACTAAGAATCTGAGCACTGGTGGCCACATGTAGAAGAAGCCAATCAAGAGGCCAACTAGGAAGAAAGCGAAGCGCCTCTCAGGAGCTAATCCCTTTGCTCTCCTCTCAGGAGCAGCAGCGATGATCGGTATTGTCCATCCATAGCTTGCTGGGTATGGTAGTAATTCAACTTCGATCCATCTCCTCCTCAATATTGATATGAAGCTCACGTTGAATAGGAACCATAGGAATCCGTAGAGCATCCACCAGGCTATAGTGGGCATCCAGACACCCCATGGGACTTTGCTGACACCGCCATGCATCATCTGCTGTATATACTGTAATTCAGGACCCCAATTCCAATCAAACATCTCCCTATAAGGAGAAGGACCAGTCCTCGCGGCAACGAAGTTATCGAATATTGCTAGACAAGAACTCAGGTAAAAGTGAAAGATGGCTATGGATGCTGTTGCGCTTATTAGGGTTATGTGTTTGCTTGTGAATTTCCCTGGGATTAGGTTGCCGATAATTAATGCTAGAAACATTATTACCGTCGGCAAGTTCGAAGCTACTGCTTGTGACCAGTTTGCCCAGCTTGGTGTGTACATTGCGAAGATTTGGGCTGATATTGCGCATACTGCTGCTATGATTACTAGTGTCACTACAAATCTCCAAGATAGTACTGAAGGCCTCCCAACTTCAGAAGCACTCATAATCTAAACCCTCGAAATAATAATATCTTGGAATTTAGTATTTAACGCTTATCATGTATATTTGCAGAAGAGAAAATATCGGTTATAAAGCTTTTTATGCTATCAAATATAATTTTTACTTAGGGGATAGGAGTGCCAAAAAGCAATATTTGTAGGAAACCCATAATCGTTCTGTTATTATTAACTACAATAGCGCTATTCACCGCTTTTCCTGCTGTAACAAGAGTAAGGGCTCAAAAACTACAGTACTCAATCGAAGATAATACAATAACTGTCACGGGACCTGAATTCGATATTGTCATATCAAAAGGTGGCGGAATAAACGAATACCGTATGGGTGGTGCTAGAGTATTAGGGGAGACAGATATAGCATTTTGGGGGCCTGGATGGTCTGGATTTACTGCGACAGCATGGGGTTCCGCACCTACAAAAGAACCTGATATAGAGGAAACCGACTGGGGACTAAAGATAACTACGTATAGTAGACTAGAAGCAATAGCCGGAAATGTAAACTATGATGTTACAGCTGTATTCCGTATATATAAAACTGGAGCTGTAGTAGTGTCATTCGAACTTAAGTGCATCAAACCTTCGGATTTCGCAGGAGCTGCAGTATTTGTAAGTTATGCATGTGAGACATTTAAGAACAAATACTTTGCCGCCTTCAAGGGACGCAGTAAGGTATTTGAAGTAGAGAAGCTACCACCGGAGCATGAGCCAGGAAGCGGCTTCTGGACAATAAAAAGCGGAACCTTTAGCGTGGCTTATGCGTCCGGACCAGGACTGAACATAATACTGGCTTATCTGAACCCTCCTGAAATAAATACGGAACTCTCTGACGAAAGAGAGTGGGGAGGTAATGAGTACGCAACTAAGGGATGGGTTCAGGATTTGATCCCTAAGAAGGAGGGAGGGACTGTAAACTTCACATGGATATTGTTCCCACACACTAAGGGACCTAGTTTTAATGAGAGAGTCTTGAAGATACTGCAAATGCAAGCACAAACACAGAGTTATATATTAAAGGTTGAGAGGATAGCCAGAAGTGCTTCAGCCGTAGAGAACTTAAAGAAGTCAAAAGAGCTATTACCTCAGGTATTAAGAGCTATATGTATGGCAGATCTCGATAAAGCAGAGAGCTTAGTTACTCAAGCATTTAATTATGCTAAGACCGCATTCACTATAGAGTTCAGGAGAACTACTACGTTCTACATAATAATACCAATGGTTGTATGCGTGGTACTGGCTGGCTATGCGATAAGAAGATGGGCTAGAACTTGGAAAGCTGAGAGAACAGAGAGTTAAGATATACACTAACTTCTTTTCTCCTTACTATTAATTTTTAACCTTATGAAAACGCTTATTATGTATACACCTAGTAGTTATAAGTGAGGGTTAAATTATGATGGAAATCAGGAGAAGTACTGTACTGTTAGTTATTTCTGTGCTCTTAGTACTTTCAGTGTTTTCGGCAGTACCAACTAAGGCGCAAGAAGAGGTGACATATGAGGTAAGCGGTGATACTGTTAGTGTGACTATAGGAAATGTTGACATATCCATTACAGCTAAAACAGCAATAAGCAGTATAAGTATAGGCGGTATACAGGTAGTTAGCGCAGTTGGTTTTGGAGTATTTGCTCCTGGTTGGCAGTGGGTTGGTGGTACTTGGTACTATGGTGATGTTTTAGAGTCTCCTACTGTTGAGGAGATTTCTGGCGGTATTAGGGTTAGGACGCGCGCAAGATTCCCACCAGAGAGTGGGCAGTTCTTCGAGTTTGTAGGCGTATACACAATATACGATACAGGAATGATAATAGCAAACTATACAGTAACAGCATATGAGAACGTTGATACGCAGGGGGTACTATTTTATGTACAGTGGCCCATTAGTACGTTTAAGGGAAGCAGTTTATATATTGCATACGGAGGAACTATATCGTCAGTGAACTTGCCAGAGGAATTCAAAACGCAGACAGTTTCGTCCGGATCCTACTCAGTAGCCTATGCCTCCACGAAATATGGAGATTTAGTCGTAATATTACTTAGCCCGCCATCGATAGGCTACGACCTCGACGATGCACGAGCATGGGGAGGCGATGTATTTGAATTAAAGGGTACTATTATCTCCGGTAGCTTAACTAAGGGTACTACGTATAAGATGTCAGTAGTGATCTACCCGCACTCAAAGGGCTCTGAATTTACAAACATGATAGTTAGCGCCTTTAGCGGACTTGGAGCTGCTAAAACTACACTAGAAACCCTTAAGAAGAGCAAACCAAGAACACCAGGCGGAGCTAAACTATTATCTCAGTGCGAGAGAGAAGTAGAATTGGCCTATAAGGCATTTGGCCAGGGTGATATAGAAGGGACTTACGCTCATGCCAAAAAAGCATTAGAGCTAGCACAAACTATAAAGTATACAGAAAGGCGACAGAGGATAATATTCTTCGTAATTATACCGAACATTATTGGACTCATACTTATGCTTCTAGTGGTAAAGACAACACTAAGTAAGGTGAAAAGCGAGAGCTAACGAACAGTGCCAACAACCTTATTTTTGTTTATTTCATTAAGTTCCTTATAAATAGGTTGTTCTTTAAGATCTCAAAGTCGTAAAGTGTTAACTTAAATATACTTTAGGATTATTTCACAGTAGTGAGGTTTGTATTTAGACCAAGGTCAGGTATAGTGCTATCAGCTAAAGAAGCAGAGAGCTTAGTAATGCTTTGTAAAAGAAGAGAAAGAGGTAGTGCATATGCCGTAGTGAATATCGGTCTCTCTAGAGTAGAGGTTGAGGTACTTGAGGATATCATAATCCTGCCCGCAGGCTATGAGATTTCACTAGAGGAACTTAAGCTAATGACGAAAGATGAGAGAGGGATATATCTTATAAGCCGAGATGGGGTATTCAAGCTTGAAATAAGGACGAAGGAGTATTATTATAAGCTGGCGCTTTTTCCTCAATGCAAATCGCCTACAGTTGAGATAAGCGGCATACATATGCATAGAGTCAGCGGAATAGATCCCTGGGATGATGCAAGAATTAAAATAAGTATTGTTGGGGTAAAAAAGGGACATA
>JAGGUS010000301.1 GCA_021158375.1 Thermoprotei archaeon | reverse complement strand
GGTTCATAGTGCGTAAAATCACTACTGGCTATGATTACAGCATTAGACTCCTTAAGGACTTTAGCTAAGGCATTACCCAGTATTCTAGATGACTCCATATCTTGAAGCATCATAGCTATGGGCACTATTTTGAAGTTACTTTCGTATATGTACTGTAGAAATGGTAGTTGAACTTCAATGGAGTGTTCATATTTATGTGCCTCATCATCGATATCCACTATGCCGCTCTCCTTAACTATTTCCTTAGCTAAGCGGGTATCTACAAGCACGTCACCTAATGGTGTTTGCCATACTTCAGATTCACATGTAGCTATTAATGAACCTACTCCTTGATGATTAGGACCAAGTATAATGAAGATTTCGGGAATACCGTCTAAGGCTAGTGCGTAATAGGCATTAGCAGCTACAGGTCCAGAATACATATACCCTGCATGAGGAACTATTAACCCTACTATTCTTCTAGAACCTTGTGGATTAACCTTAGGTAACTTACCAGGGCCTAGTTTGTGCTTAAAACACCATTCAAGTCTCTTCTTCAATGACTCTGGAGTTCCTTCATAAAAAAGACCTGCTACTGCAGGTTTCCTTATCCGCATTTACCTCAACTCCTTTTCCTACTTGCCATCTCCGCTGTTATGCTACTTACTATTTTTGTTTCAAAGTGTTCTACAGGTACTGGTAGATCCTCGTCAGGACCTAGTTCACCACGCTCTCTTAGCACTTGTCTTGCTAAGAGCCAGTAGACTAAAGCTAAAGAACGCCTTCCTTTGTTATTCACAGGGATTATTAAATCTACATATTCACAGAAGTTATCAGTATCGCATAAAGCTATTACGGGAATCCCTACTTCTGCAGCCTCATCGATAGCTTGGCTATCTGCTCTGGGATCTGAAGCTAAAAGCAGTGATGGCTCTAGATAATTCGGAAGGCTTGGATTCGTAAATGTGCCTGGAACGAAACGCCCCACTATTGGTATCGCTCCTGTAAACGAACAAAATGCTTTCACTGGTTGATAACCATATTGTCTGGCAGATACCGCAACTATAGTATTTGGATCATAACGTGCGATCATTTTCGCAGCAATACGAATACGTTCATCTAATAGCCTTACATTGATTACGTATAAGCCGTCAGGCCTTACACCATAGATAAAACGTTCCATGACCTTTGTCTTTATATGCGTACCTATACGTACGCCTGCCGCCAAGTATGTCTCCAATGGAACTAATAGATCCTGACCTTCAGGCTTCTCTTTAGGTGAGCTCATATAATCTACCTCTGCAGAAAATAAGGAGCGAAAGGTTAAATTTAAGTGTTGCTAAAAGACTATAGGGTTGTAAAATGATAATTCCTGTTAGATGCTTTACTTGTGGAGCTTTAATCGGAGATAAGTGGGAAGAATTTGCTAGGAGAGTAAGCCAGGGAGAGGACCCGAAAAAAGTATTAGATGATCTTGGTATTAAGAGGTACTGCTGTAGGCGAATGTTTCTTAGTCACGTAGAGATAATAGACGAAATATTGAAATTTGAAGAAGTGCGCATTAAAGCTACGGAGAAATTTAGGAAGTAAAACTTTCTGTTTTGATTTTAAAGAAGCTCTAACGATAGCTCTTCTGCCTCTTAGATCTAGCAGATCTACCTCTTGGCTTCTTGGGCTCTGGCCTTCTAGGGTCTCCAGCTAACATACTGCGGTCATACTCTAGGTAGATCTTCTTTAGCTCCTCTGATTGAGACCATTCAATAAGACCACGAGCTATTGCCATTCGTGCAGCAGTTGCTTGCCCCATCCAGCCACCGCCTTTCACGTTAACATATATATCTACTTTATTACGTAGGTCTCCAGCAAGTAATAATGGTTCTAAAATCTTCCATCTGGCCATTTCAGGAGTATATATTTCTACTGGTATATTGTTAATTCTAACTCGACCTTTACCTGGCTTTATGACTGCTCTAGCTATCGCAGATTTTTTCTTTCCAACCGCTATTACTATTCTAGTCATTTAATATCACCTAACCCATCCTAGCTGTTTAGATAATTCCTCCAGATATATGAACTCCTTCTGACCATTTTTTAATGTTGCTTCATAGGGCTTTATCTTAGGTATTTTTTCGTATTCTGGCGGTATACCCATATAAACACGTAATCTCTTAAAAGCCTTACGACCTCTAGGAGTCTTTCGTGGCAACATTCCCCTTATAGCCCGCCTTAGTATGCCATCAGGTCTACGTGGAATCTTAGGGCCTGTTTTTTCTGGGTTATAATGAGTACGTAATTGTACTCGTCGTTTAAAGCGTTCTATTATTCGACGAGGATTGCCTACTACTACGGACTTCTCAGCGTTTACGATCACTACTTTTTTCCCACTTAGAAGTAGTTTTGCTACGATGCTTGCAAGCCTACCGAGTATTAGATTCTCAGCATCTATTACTACTACTTCTTGAGCTGAAGTAGAGGACATCTTAACCACCTATTATCTTGACATTTTTACCCTTGGGGTTAAGCTCGACTAGTTCCAGTATACTTAAGCATTTACCTCCGGCACGAGCTATCTTCTCAGTTGCATTCTTTGAAAAACCTACTGCGGCAACCGTAACAGGATGATTTATTTCACCTGCGCCTAAAACTTTACCTGGCACGACTACTACATCGTTTTCTTTAGTCAAAGCGGCTATCTTTCCTACATTTACTACTATTCGCCTACGTCTAGGTCTATCTAGCTTTTCACTAATAGCTAACCATATCTTAGCACCATGTGTTCTATATGCACGCCTAAGCAAACGTATCATTCTCCTCAAATATACATTAGTTGGCCCTGTCCTCTTCACTAACACCCTCCTCCTTTAGACCTTTTTCCTTTATTTCTTTTAACAGTTTTAAAAACGTCTCGCATTTCTCCTTTAATATTTCTGCAGCCTCAGTCACTATAAAGTCAACAGGGAGGGAACCTACAGATTCTACCTTAAATATAAAAGTTGTATCATCACCTTTAACACGAATCGCATCATTAGGACATACAACTTCGCAGTATTTACATAGAGTACATTCTAATGGGTTTTTGACAATCAATTTATTGTTCTCTATCGAAAAGACATTTCGAGGACAATAAGCTACACACGTGCCACAGAGCGAGCAGAGCGATTCATTAATCTTTATTATAGGCATGTACTTATATGCACAAGCGGATACAGGAGACCATTTAGCGTGTTCACGACCAACACCGATTCTTGCATAAGCTTCAAGAACGAGTTTCTGACCCGTAGCGAGCTTCACTATGGGAATGGAATCACTAATAGGTTTAACATGAGGATCATCAGTCTTTAAATCGCCAGAATAAACGGTAAGAGGGCCTTTTTTTGCTTCTATATCTAAGTAAAATCTAATTTCATACTTAGATGGATTTTTCCTCGCAACTCTTATGAAATCTGGGTCTACTTTTAGGGGTATCAAGGCTAATCTATGTGCAATGATCTCGTCGAAAAGAACACTTGTATTATCTAGAAAAACAACCTCATCTATTGCTAATGTTGGTACTTCGGATATCATTATTCGTCTTAAGGAATTAGCAAAAGCGGGATTACTACCTTTAAGTATAAATTGTACGTGGGTCTCATCGTACTTTAAAAGCTCTACTTCCATAATGCGTCTACCTCATAGGCTTTTGCTTCTTACCTTCTAATATCGCCTTTAAAGAAACTCCGTTCACTTTTATGACTTTATATCTAACACCAGGTAGATCGCCATATGCTTTTCCTTCAGGTCCGCCTATACCCTCTATTATTACTTCATCATGCTCATCTATATAGTTAAGCCCGCCATCTCCAGGTACGAATGCCGTTACGACTTTGCCATTCTTTAATAGTTGCACTCTTACACACTTTCTGACTGCGCTGTTAGGTTGCCTACTCTCGATGCCTACTTTCTCTAGTACTATGCCTCTAGCCATTGGAGCGCCCTCTAAGGGATCCGTCTTTATATCTAAGCCTAGCATTTTCTTTCTATAGTAGATATCGCTCCAACGGAACTTCTTCCTTTTCTGCTTTAACTTCCTAGCGGCATATAAACCGTTAGGAGATTTAGAGCCTGGCATATTGCCTCTCTCCCTTAAAGTCAGAGGATATTTAAATATTTTTAGGCTATGATGACAGTATCTATATCGAAGTAACGTTTTGCCAGAATGCGTGCCTTGCTTATATTACGTCCTTCCCTACCTATTGCTATCCCTTTATGTGCTGGATCTACAGTGACTATCGCTATCTTTCGTCCATCAGCAGTTTTGGTTATTCTAACGGAAAGAACTCTTGCTGGGAAAAGGCAATTAGCTATTAGTTTCTCGGGAGTTTCGGCATATTCTACTACTTCTATGTTTTTCCCGAAGAGCTTACGTAATTGGCGTATCTTTGCACCATTCTTTCCTACAGCTATTCCAACTTCACCGGGCTTTACGAGGAAAATTAATCGATTCATGTGTTCATCGTAAACACAATCCCTTGTGGTAGCACCTGTGATGCTTTCAAATATTGCTATATACTGCATCTCATCGCTAGTTAACTTAATATTCGGCACCCTCACCCACCTCCTCACGTTCTTCTTCAGGTGTCTCTACTAAAGCCATAATGTTAGATTCTCCAGGATCTAATATGGCTAATGAAGAAACCATAAACGGTTTTCTGCAAAGAGCGCCTAGATCCCAGCTTGAGCCAGGATATAAGTATACCGGGATGTTAGATAGTTTTGCATAATACGTTATATCTTCCTTTATATGTTCTGGTGCATTAAGAGCTACGATTATAAGTTTAGCTTTTCCAAATCTACAGGCATTTAATGTTTTCTTAAAGCCTATTACTAGCTTTCCAGTACGCATAACAGTTCGTAATTCCCTAGCTAGATCCACCATGTTGCGTTTCCACCTCCTTCTTTGGAGGAGTAAATCCCATTAGTAGTTTTACTAATCCACTTCCTATAGGTACAGGATTCGATCCTATTATAACGTTTTCAGCTACTCCCTTGAGTTCATCTACAGAACCATGTATAGAAGCGTCTATTATTTGCTTTACTGTTACCTCAAAAGCGGCTCTCGCTAGAACGCTTTCTTTCTCACCGCTTACACCGTGTCTCCCTATTTGACGAACTCTGCCAGTATGAGTCATGATGTCGGCAACTAACATCAAGTGCCGAATATCCACATCTAATCCTTGATCTTCTAATACGCTTTGCATCTCGTTTATAATAGCCTGCCTAGCAGCCTCTATACCCAGTACTTCAGCTATTTCATGAATATCATTAGTTATAGTCCTTGTGGGATCGACACCATCGACGTTTAATACTGCCGCGAGATTTGATCCCTCGGTCTTTAGTACGTATTCATCTCCTTCTTTCCTTATTACGACTCTCTTTATACCACGGATTCCCTTAAGCTTTAAGCTGGTTATGCGTTCACGAATTTTCCTTAATTTATTAAAATCAGTTATATCTGGTGAAGAGAAAATTATTCTATTACCTTCAACTATAGTTTCACCTTTAAGTCTCTGTAAAGCTTTTATCACATGATCTACGGTTAATCCTTTATCCTTTAATAGCTCTGGATCTAGCTCTATTATTATTGAAAGAGAGGAGAGATCTTCATTTATACTTTTGGCTACATTCTCTATAGTTACGTATTGAATCCTTCTGGCGACCTCTTCAGCCTTCTTCCTACTATACCTATGTTCTTCGTCAAGATAGATTACCATCATCGGAGTAGATGGTGTACGTCGTGCATCCACTATTTCTATGAAGCGAGGTAATCCTAAGGTTATATTAAACTCACGAACTCCAGCATAGTGAAATGTCCTTAAAGTCATCTGGGTGCTAGGTTCTCCTATTGACTGGGCTGCTACAGTTCCTACTGCTTCGCCTGGTTCAACTATACTCTTTTCATATTCTTGTAGTATATAATTTACTATTTTATCTACTTCATCCTTCGAAAGAGGAATACCTTTTACTTTCTCTCGTAGTTCCTCTATTAGGGGGAGAGGTAACTTATCTTCAAGGGCCTTTAATCGCTCCTCAAGATATGAAATAGACTCACTTCTTTTTCCAGATTTTCGCGGCATATTTATCACCCAATACCTTACTTAATATGTAATCTAGATCAACTGGTTTTCCATGATAGCTCTTTGCAGGATCAACGCCATCTTCACCATACTTGAACTGAACAATACTTCCCTCAGCAGTTCTAACTGTTCCGTCATACTCTACGTGTATGTCTTGTAACGCATTTATAAGTCTACGTTGCATGTATCCACTTTGAGACGTACGTACTGCAGTATCCACTAAGCCTTCTCTCCCTGTCATAGCATGGAAGAAGAACTCAGTAGGAGTTAGTCCTTTCTTAAATGAACTTGAAACATAACCACGCGCCTTAACGCCTAAGTCTCTCTTTCGGAAATGAGGTAACGATCTTTCGGTATAACCTCTATGTATGCGTTCACCTCTTAGATACTGTTGACCAAGACAAGCGCACATTTGAGTTACATTAAGTATATTACCCCTGGCACCAGTTAAGGTCATTACTATTACCTCATTTGCAATGCCTAGATACCTTGAAGCTATTTCTCCAGCCCTATTACGAGCGCTATCTAGTACTTCCCGAATCTTCGCTTCTAAGGTCTCCTCCAGAGTCATTCCGGGTTCTGCCTCGAGCTTTCCCTTATTGAAATCATCGATTAGTTTACTTACTTGCTTTTCGGCTTCCTTATGTATCTTAATTATTTCTTCTATTGCCTCTTTAGGTATGTCTAAATTATCTAAGCCCATTGTAAACCCATGCATATCCAAGAAAGCAAGAAATACTCTGCCACAAGAATCGAGAAACCTCCTGGCGAAGTCAGTACCGTACTCTCGAACTATTTTATGTAAGATAGTACCCATCTTTTCGACGCCTATAGTTGCCTTATCTATAACACCTGAAAGCAAAATACCATTGCGAATTACAACAAATGCATCTACGGGACATTTGGCAGGAGTACACTTATTACACTTTAGACACACGCTTGCCTCTTGAGTGTAGTTGAAATCTTTAGGTAAAAAGACGCTAATTACCTGCTTTCCCGTCCATAGCTTAACTGGATGCAATATTGCAGGTTCAGGAAGCTCTCCTCTATAATCGCCAGCCATAAGGAGTTGCACTATTTTATCCTTCGTTAATAAAGTACTCTTCATGGTTAAGAGAAAGGCAGCAGTAATGTAATCGTGTAGAGCACCTATAATCGGAGCACCATATCGAGGTGATATTATCTGCTCTTGAACAAGCATGAGTATTCTTGCTTCTGCGCGTGCTTCTTCACTCTGAGGTACATGTAAATTCATCTCATCGCCATCAAAGTCAGCATTATAGGGAGGACAGACAAGGAGGTTTAAACGGAAGGTCTTATATGGAAGCACCCTTACCTTATGAGCCATCATAGACATTCTATGTAGGGACGGTTGCCTATTGAAGAGTACTATATCGCCGTCCCTTAAGTGTCTTTCAACTATGTAGCCGGGCTTTAATGCATCTGCTATTGCCTTTCTATCCTTTGGATAACGTAGGTCTATGCGTTTGCCATCAGGTCTTATTATGTAATTTGCCCCAGGATATTCAAAAGGCCCATTAAGGACTAATCTACGCATTTCCTCAATGTTGAATTCTGTTACCTTTTCAGGAACTGTAAGCCTTTTAGCTATCTCTATAGGAACGCCTACCTCGTTTATACTCAAGTAGGGGTCTGGAGAAATTACAGTTCTAGCAGAGAAATCAACACGTTTTCCAGATAGACTACCTCTAAATCTGCCCTCTTTACCTTTTAGTCGTTGAGCAAGTGTTCGTAATGGCCTACCTGATCGGTGTTTTGCTGGAGGAATTCCGGGAACTTCGTTATCAAAATATGTTGTAACGTGATACTGAAGGAGCTCCCATAGATCTTCAATAATAGGTTGTGGAGCTCCAGCTTCTATGTTTTCTCTAAGGCGCTCATTTATCCTAATAATATCAACTAGTTTATGCGTTAAATCATCTTCAGACCTTACTCCGGATTCTAGCGTTATAGACGGCCTTACACATACAGGGGGTACAGGTAATACTGTGAGGACAAACCACTCAGGTCTAGCTGTCTTAGGATTTATTCCAATAAGTTCGAGATCTTCATCAGATATTCGTTCTAGGCGCGCCCTAATTTCACTAGGTGTGAGTCTGATATAGCCCTCTTCTCGTTCTTCATAGAAGGTTGTTGGTTTCTCCAGCTTTATCTTATATTGCGTAGCGTGACAATGAGGACATTCCTCTACATCCATAGCCTTCTTTAGGATCATATTAGCTAGCTTGAGGCTTAAAGCTTTCCACCGCTCCCTATATCGCTTCATTCTAGCTTTGTACTTCTCTATTTCATCTTGTGGTAATAATAAACGACCGCAACTACGACATGTAGCACGTAATAGCTGATGAATTATCTTTACGAAACCTACATGGATCACAGGTCTTGCTAATTCAATATGACCAAAATGTCCTGGACATGAGTCTATTAGGTTACCACAGGTTTCACAACGAACTCCAGGTTCAATAGTACCGAGTCTTCTATCCATTAATCCAGAACGTATAGGCATTCCGTCTTCATCATAAGTATCAGCTGTTATAACCGCTGTTACTGACATCTTTCTTATCGTTTCTGGATCAAGAACTCCAAACTCTATTGCGCCTATGCGTTTAGTTATATGTTCAGGTGTCAACATGTTACTCCACCTCCATCTTATCACGGAGCTTTAACTTAGGATATATGCACATGCTCATTAGCTCTTGAAGCAATAACTTAAATGCATATGACATCTCTACAGGATATAGCTCTCCTTTCTCACCATGTATTGGACATACGAGTCTATCACGCTTCCTATCGTACCAACCAATCATGCCACACTTAGCACATACATATGCTATATACCTATCGCTTTGCTCAAATAATCTCTCCCTCAACAACAGAGAAGCCCCATGGCCTATTAGGGTATCACGTTCCATTTCACCAAAGCGTAGACCACCTTCGCGAGCTCTGCCCTCGGTTGGTTGCCTAGTGAGTATTTGTACTGGACCTCTAGCACGAGCATGCATTTTATCGGATACCATATGATGTAGCTTCTGGTAATAGACTATGCCTATGAATATGGGAACTTCCATAAGTTCTCCAGTTATTCCATTATACACTGCTTCTCGTCCATCGGGTCTAAAGCCCAGCTTTAGCAACTCATTACGGAGTTTCTCTTCAGGTTCCCCATAGAACGGAGTGCCATCAACAAAACGAGCAGAAAGGCTTGCTACTTTGCCACCGAGGGACTCTATAAGCTGACCTAATGTCATACGCGATGGGAATGCATGTGGATTGATTATGAGGTCAGGTGTTATGCCGTCTTCAGTAAACGGCATATCTTCTTGAGGTACTATCATGCCTATTACTCCTTTCTGGCCGTGTCTTGAGGCGAATTTATCACCAAGCTCTGGTATCCTGAGATCCCTAACTCTCACTTTAACTAATTTATTTCCATCTGCATTTTCGGTTATTAGAACCATATCTACTACGCCGGATTCACCTAGACGCATAGCTACTGATGTATCTCGCTGTAGACTACCTATGGTTTCAAATGTATGATATTCCTCTAAGAAACGTGGCGGTGATACCCTACCTATTAGTACCTTTCCTCCAGTTACGTATACTTCAGGATCAACAATTCCATCCTCACTTAGGCAAGAGTAAGCATCTTCGCCCCTATAACTCCTTACAGTAGGCTCTGGTATCGTTATCTTATCTTCTTGACCACCAGGGTATCTACGCTCCTCCGCTTCATATGTCCTGAAGAACGTCGATCTAGCAAGCCCCCTTTCAATAGATGCTTTGTTCATTACTATTGCGTCTTCTATGTTATATCCTTGCCATGTCCCTACTGCAACTACCATGTTTTGACCAGCAGGCCTTTCAT
>JAGGUS010000112.1 GCA_021158375.1 Thermoprotei archaeon | reverse complement strand
CCATTAATTCCTCAAGGATACGCTCGACTATAGCTTTCTTAGGATCTGACAGTCTAGTACGGGATTTTATGTCTTCAAAGCTTTCAAATGGTTTTCTCTCCCTCTCCTTTAAGATATCCCAAAGTAGCTTCTTACCGACGCCTTTTAATAGCTCAAGCGAATGGAATCGGGTAGTTATGGGCCGAGCTTCGTTAAAGAATCTTACGAATCTGTCTTCATGCTTTTCGACTATTAATTCAACTATTCTTCTTAATTCATCCTTTGCATTTGCAGTAAGATCTTCGTATGAAATTCTCCCTAGGATTTTACTTATTTTATCTCGTTTTCCCTTACCTATAAATACTCTCTCGCCTACTTCTAGAGAAACTCCAGGACGAGGTATTAGTTCTAATAGAGTAAAGTAGTCCTCCCCTATTGCCTGTGCTACAGGCCCCTGCCATCTAGTCCTGGAGACTATACGAGGTGGAGCAAAAGGAAGTACATCTAGTATGTAAGCATACTCTTCATAATATTGAGTTCTAAAAGAGTCCCTTCGTATCCTACGCTGCATAACTCTCTAAACCACCTACTGCTTCTTATCCTCTTCAGCCTTAGGTCTATACTTATCTACTGTTGAGAGGATATTTTTTAAATCATCTTCAGTAAATACTTTGCCTTCCTTTGCGAGAATCGTTCTGAGCTCTTCAATAGTTTCGGGCATTATATTAACTATTTGTATAGCGGAGAATAACGATAAGCTATGTTCCTCTACTAATTCCTTCTTAAGCTTTATAGCAGAATCGGCATCGAGCTTGCTAAACTTGCTTAGATAGTCATACGTTACCCTCTGCATCCTGTTTAACTCCTCAACTTTGCCCCTCTCTTCGAGCAACTTCTTTACTTCAGGTAGGGTTAATTCCTTTACTTCTAATATTTTAAGAGACATATGCTCACACACCTTGAGGCATTGATTCCTAACAGGTATTCGCTACTAAGATAAAATATCACGCTTGGTTATATTAGTTTGGTTCTCTCCTAAGATCAGAGTATTTGATAATGTAAGAGTTACAGCGAAAGCGCTTAGTCAAATAAGTTTGTTTATTTTGTCTAACCTTCTACTTCAACGATATCTAGCCGTAAACACTTTGCACTACTTCCTATTATGCTGGATACGCTTGGATTTGTCCGTCCTTCATCCCCGCTTATAAGCTCCTTTATGTATAGGCCACCCTGAGCTAATATCTCCAGTTTCAGTAGATGATCGCTTATTTTGATGGCCTTTATATCGTATACTTTCTTAAGCCTTATCTTGTCCGGTCTTCTTGACAGAACCCTTATTGGAGTTCTTTGTTTAATTATCCTATTCTTTAGGTTCTCCTCGATTTTCCTTATAATTTCATCAGTTATCGTGTCAGTAATGCTTATTATTGCGCGATATCTCTTCTTACGTACTTCAGATAGCCCCTTAAGTAAGGCAATCTCCTCTCTTCTAGCTCGCCTCAAATCGAAAACTTCTAACAGGCCTCTAAGCTTGAAGTTAATCTCTTGCTCAAGGGATTTTAGATCTATGATCATATTTTTGGGATCCTTGATCTCCATTATGAAAGGTCTTCCATTGCCTATAGTTCTTACATCAACGTCTTCCCTACCTGCAGCATGTATTATGAATTTCGAACCGCCTGTTCTCTTAAGCACTATAGCTCCAAGTAGCTCTTGTATTGATAAGGGGTATTTCTTCCCAGTCCAATTACATTCCTTACATCCTCTTCCGTTACACTTTTTGCATAACCAAAGAGATTGGGATATCCACCTAGCCAATTTCCTGTATCTGCCGTAAATTAGAAGTGGCATTGGCTCTATCTTAACATCCAGGTTCCCCAAGTCTATTATGACAAGAACATCAGGCTCGTTAAAATCGACAACCTTTCCAAGCTTCTTTTGTATAATCTTTCCTACTTCTCTGTTTACTTCACGCTTTATGGATTCAGAATACTCTAGGTTGAATTCTGCCCTTAATTTATCCTCTTTATTTATGATGGTAGATGGTACTAAGCTACCTACAAGGAATGTGTTGAAATTATAATCTCGGAGTTTAACTATTGCTTTAAGAGCTAATACATTAAGTTTATCCATAAGACCTCCACATATATAGCAAGATTCTACCTTGAATTTTATGGATCTGCTCATAGCGTAGTCGATAGCCGGTTTAAATCCACTTCTAGCAAGTATCTTTACTATTTCTTGTTCTTGTCCTCGGCTTCCTTCTTTTTCCCTAATAAGCTTCATGAATAGTAGCGTTTTTATAGCATTACCACGTTCCTTGTTTGTCATATTGGAACCTAATAAAGCGAATTGTCTACCTAAGCATGAATTACATAATGGATATCGTTTTAATATGGAGGAGGCCTTCTCCAATATATCATGGTAATTCATATTTTCACCCGGTTATCGAGCATCCAGTTGACTATAGATATTGCACAATCAACAGGCACTTCCCCTACAGCATACTTATAAGAACTAGTTAGATGAAGGATTTCGTATTCATGAAGGCTGAGCCGTAAAGGCTTTACATCTAATATAATGAGTAGCGGGCCTTTAGGTAGGCTAGATACTAATAGGTCTTTCCCGCTATGTTCTGTTATAATCATGCACTTATAATCAGATTTAAGCTTTTGTATGTCTTGAGAACTTACATCTCTGAGAGTATATACTCCCCAGTGCGCTCTTGATAAGCGCCTTTTCGACGCATTTAAGCGTTTAAGTGCTTTCCCTAGAATTCCCCAAGTACTTCGTTCATCAGGCCTTAATTGGCGAAGTTTATTTCCGACAAGAAATATCACATCATAGGCATCATGAGCCCTTAACAATATAGTCATTGAAGTATCTCTCCGTATGTCATGTGATATTAGTAAGGCATAGGCAATACATCTAGTGATCAGGTTCCTATTTAGGAATATTTTGTCATGATCAAGTATGCATAGAAAATTAACGAAGATTGACTCCAGGAAATCTAATTCCACCAAATCTCCTACTCCTCCGCATTATCTTCTTAAGTGATCGTGATAATACTTGATAATAATCCAAGAGCTCCTTGACATCAGATACAGTGGTTCCGGATCCTCTGGCTATGCGTTGCATTCTTGATCTATTTATAATTCGAGGGTTCATTAACTCTTCTTTAGTCATGGACTGTAGTATAGCAATCCATTTATCCAACTTCTCATCTGCAATATCTATTTTAGTTTCATCCATGGAGAGCATAAATCCAGGAACTAATTCCAAGACTTTCCTAAGGGGGCCTAACTTCCTTAAAGTAATTAGTTGCTGGTACAGATCTTCTAAGGTAAGTTTGCCGCGCATAATACGCTTTACGCTTTCTTCACGTAGAAGCTCTACTTGTTTCATTCGCTCAACTAGTGATTTGATATCGCCCATTCCGAGCAGTCTAGATACAAAGCTTGGAGGATCGAAAACTTCAAGCTCTTCTACCTTCTCTCCCACTCCTATAAACTTTATTTTAGCACCTGTAGCGGCTACTGCTGAGAGAGCCCCGCCACCTCTTGCAGTACCATCTAATTTCGTTACTAGTATACTTCCTACCTTCACTGTTTCATTGAAAGCTTTAGCTTGAACTCCAGCTTGTTGACCTATTGTAGCGTCAATTACTAGCATTACTTCATCAGGCGCTATTCTTTTATATAACTCCTTCATCTCGGCCATGAGATCCTTCTCGTTTTTATGTCTACCAGCAGTATCTATTATTATCAAGTCATAGTTGGATTTCTTAAAGTATTCAACGCCCTTTATAGCTATCTTAATAGGATCCTTGGATCCCGCTTCCTTAGCTCCGAAGAAGGGAACTCCTATCTTATCAGCTAATTGCCTTAGTTGATCCTGCGCTCCCGGTCTAAACGTATCAGCACATACTAGTCCAACTTTATAGCCCCTTTTCTTATAGAAATATGCCAGCTTCGCAGCGCTTGTAGTCTTTCCAGAACCTTGAATTCCGACTAGCATTAATACATGTCCTTTCCCTCTTTTTATACTAACATCCGGCTTCGTTTCGCCACCAAGAATATTTACTAACTCTTCATAAATTAAACGAATTATTACGTCCTTTCTTGAGAAGCCGGGTGGTACTTCAACCTTTAATGCTTTTTCCCTTATTGAATTAGATAGAGAAAGGACAAGACGTACGTTAACATCAGCCTTAAGAAGGGCTCTCTGTATGTCCCTAATGACCTCTTCAATGAGCCTTTTATCCACTATAGGAGCATGAAGTATCTTATTGACTACATTGCGAAGGGATACTGCTAGAGTTTTTAGCATTTTAGGACTCCTCGCTAAATAGAAGATCAATAGGGCCTTCTAAAACTATTCCTTTATTAGGAACTATCTTGAAAATATACTTCATTGGTTGTACTGGAAGCCATCTCATCTTTCTAATATACATTATCCTTACTATCCTACCTTGATACTCTGTAATTCCTAATACTATTATTCCTGCGGCTAGGAATTCCTCTACGCCAAATCTGCTCATGGCCGAAGAACCGGAAGGTATTTCAGAGGTCATGATAGTAGTTACAGTCTTCTTTGACTCAAGTGTAAATATTAATTCCCGGAGGTACTCTCTAGCCCATAAAACGTCTACAGGAGTGTACATAAGGGGAGCAATAGGATCTATTACTAGCCTAGCAGCGTCGATTTTCTCTACATGATCTAATATGCTATTAGCCACGTCCTTTGGCTCTATTTTAGCTCTTGCGCCTCTAAGATACATCCTAGTGAATTGCTCCTTCATATCTAAGAATTCTAAAAGCTTACGCTTTATGAAAGGCTCAAAATCCCATCCAAGGTTTT
>JAGGUS010000054.1 GCA_021158375.1 Thermoprotei archaeon | reverse complement strand
ACTATGTTGCTCTCCGATCCGAAGTACTGCTCATTTCCTGACCATACCGCTTTAAATTCTATCACTCCTGCTACTGTGGCTAAATACGTATAGCTGAATTTGCCTTCCGAATCAGTCCTTACTGTAGTTAATGTTACCCAACTCCCTCCCGGATATCTATACTTGATCATTATTGATATTCCTTCTAAGGCAGGACTTATCTTACCGCTTATTACTACGGTCGAACCTACCGTTACGGTCGTTTGTGAAATGGATATAGTTAACGTCGTCGGCGCTTTAACTACAAAAGACGTTTCAGCACTTGCTGGGCCCCATTCTGCAGTTCCTGCCCATTCAGCCTTTACATACCATCTTCCAAGCTTATTAGGTACAAACGTATAGCTAAAGCTTCCATCAGCACTTGTAGTTACCATGATTTCTTGTGTGCTTCCATCTGGAGCAGTTATAGTGAGCTTTATCTGAGTAGTCATTGATGGTGTTAATTTACCCATTATCTGTACTTCCTCGCCTATTCTAACTGTCTCTGGACTTACTGTAAGCGTTATACTGCTTGTTCTCTTTCCTACTGTAAGTGTGACAACATTACTTGTAGCACCAAAGTGAGTATCATCGCCTTCCCATGTCGATTTAAGATGATAAGTACCTACTTCAGTGGGTCTCCATGTGTATGAATATCTGCCCTGATCATCTGTAGTTACTTGAGCTAGCTGGCGCCATGAACCTCCCTCCTTTTCATACATTATTTTAACTATCGCTCCCTCTACCGCTGGACTTATTGCACCACTTATCGTAACGCTTTCTCCAAGTCCTATACTTGTGGCTGAAAGCGATATCGATATGGTTGTTGGTTGTTTTACATAGAACGTGGCGGTCTTTGTTATGCTGTAAGCTGATATCTTAGCATAAACCGTATATTTACCAATTCTTGCCTCTATGTCAAGTCTAAAGCTCGTGTCAAATTGATTGTTAGTAACACCTGTCTGTTCTACAAAAACTACAGACCCTATAGGATCACGTACCTCTATAGTTACCTGCGTCCCATCGGGAATTCCCGATGTCTTGCCCGTTATCGTAACAAGTTCTCCGGGCTTATATTCTGTCTTATCTGTCTTCAATTCTGTTATCTCCTGTGCTAAAACAGTATGCATTTGCACTCCAGTAGTTATCATCAGCAATGTGAGTATTATCGTGATAAGTAACTTACTACACGACATGGATCACCACCTGCACGGGTAATGCAAGGGGGTTACCGCCACCATAAATTATCCATGTATCCCAGACCATAACTTTTATGGTATAATCCCCCACAGTAGCGTCCATAGGTATCCTCCAGCCCAAAGCGAAGCTATATGTCTCCCCTTTCGTTAGTGTTTTAGGACTTGCGCCAAGGGCGAAAACATAATTATTGGGATCCATTATCCTTATTATTGTGAGCGTAGACAGCTGTGCAGGAGCTGGTGCATAGCCGTAATAACCATAATAGTAGTAACCGTAATAATAGTAATAGTAGTAGTAATATGCTGGTGCAGTAGGTGCAGTGTATTTAATTGTGACCTCTACATAGAATACTTGCCCCCTCTTAAAGGTATATTGCTCAGCACCTGTCTCATTTAATACCCTGACTTTAATTATATTTACTGGATACTGACCCGTTACAGGCGTTGTAGTAGCTCCTAAGTAAGTGCTTATCACAAATACCAATAATATTGGAAATGCGGTGATAGATATAATCTCCAGGATCATGGCTACTCTTTTCCTCAACTCTCTGTCTGAGACTATTGATATCCCCCCAATTGTCCTATATTTACCTCTATATTTTACTTAAGTCTTTCGTAGCTCCTTATTTTAAAAAAGAGCTATAGCATTTACTTTTAAATTAATCAGCTACGTATATTGTTCAGAGTTTCCTCTGAATGATAGGGATTTATAGCCTGTAAAAAGTGATATTGTGGGTAGCATATGCCTGATAGAAGTAAAGAACGCGTACTCCTTATTTGTGTCATAATAGCCTTATCTCTTGAACTTATTGGATTAATATTCTGTGTCGCTGTTTCAAGGCTTCACGTACCCGAGGTCAATCTCTTTAAGACCTTTCGTCTTAAAAACCCCATACCTGATATGAGTTTATGGGCATCGACCATTGTACTAGCCTATGTGATCTGGCTTATAAAGAACATTGAATTAAGAAGGAGTTTCTGCAATATGACAATAATATTACTGGGAATGAACATTACTTCAAGATTTCTACTTTCACTAGTCGCTATACTGAAATATCCTAGTGTGGCGATAGTAGGCGATGTATGGTGGTGTCCTGGCATTATTGTTCCAATTCATGCTGTATCCACGTTCATACTCCTAACTATATCATTTCTAGCGACGTTCTTTAAAGGTACTGTTAAAGGCGAATGTACCATATCGCACCATTTACTTATTATGCGTTTATATTTAAGTGCTATTGGGAAGATAATTGTTCGCTATAGGTACCCTTTCGTCGTCCTTTACTCTTTCTTTATAAGGTTTGCTCCCGAGCTTAGAATATGGCCTCACTTCGTAGGATATGATACTGTAGAGTATGCTGCTGCACTTCGTGATCTTCTTTATTATAATTGGCATCCATTCGCTAATACATGGTGGTATGGAGGTTGGTCTAGATTACCTCCCCTACTATATACAGTTCTATATCCATTTGTAAGAATTGGAGTAGATCCTCATATAATATTCAAAATAGTTCCTAGCGTCCTCTATTCCCTATTAGCTCTATCAATTGTTTATTACACTGAAAGAGGTCTCCTCCTCTCATATGGAAAAAGCTTACTAATAGCTATTTTATCGTCTTCCTACTACGTACTTCTTGGGGCTTCATGGCAACTCCATAGAAATATTTTAGGGTTTTCGTTGCTTTTATTAACTTTAGCTTATATCGAGCAGTTCTTTAGAGCTCACTCCAGCCGTAAAACTGCTATAATGCTAATTGTCCTATCTATTTTATCCTATTTAGCACATCAAATGTCCTTAGCATTGCTCATTCTGCTCTTCATGTATTTGTTAGTGATTACAGAAGAGAAATGGAAACGATTAGTCTTTTCGATTTTAATAGCTATTGGATTATTTATGTTAGCGTACTATGCGGGATGGTTACAGGCACATAAGATTTCTTTGACAAGTGCGGGTTTAGGAGGCGTAAGAAAGGCGAGTTGGGGTTTCAGCACAATAATAGCTTCTTTCGTTATGTATCATTATCCCCTAATATTTCTGGCTATTTTCGGTTATAGACGGTATCTAACACTCTCTGCTTTAACTTTCATACTCCTATTCTTGTCGATATCCCCTGGGCTCTGTTCTAAGATAGGTCCTAATCTTGACGTTGCTTGGCGTTCTCAAATAATGCTTGTAGTACCTCTTGTAGTATATGCTATTAACTTGCTCGATAAGTTAAAAGGAAAACGCCTTTATTTAGTGTCGATTCTCTACACGCTCTATATATTCATTGGCTGGCATTATGCATTAGCTAAAAATCCAAGTCCTATAATAACTTCATTATTTCCAAGGGCTTTCTCCATACCTTCACATATGCCGTCAAGTATTATACCTATCTCTCAGCAAGAGCCTCTCATTAAGATAGGTCAATGGCTTTCGTTACGTGCTAATAGGGAATGTCCTGCATTTGCTGTAGGCGCAAATCTCTATGTCTTCATACATCTAGGAGCTGGCTATAACCCTAACATACGCTGGATTCTCTCCTTAACAGATTTGAGGCACAAATTATATCCCCAAATAAAGGGAATTTATATAGTAGCTTACGAGGGTACATCTCTAGTAAAATTTCTTGCAGATTACACTAAATTAGTGTTTAAGGCTTCACCTTTTGTAGTGCTTTTCGCGAATGCAAGCTCGGCCTTCACGTTATCTCATTACATCATTCTAGGATGATTTATCGCTTTTACTATGCTATTATTTGTACTGAACAAGATACTCTTATATTGTATTTTTATAAATATGTTAGTTTACGAGGCAGTATATTATGAAGTATGTGCATGTGACATTAAAAGCTTGCACATCAATGCGCAAATTGGGACAGTTGTTAACGCTCCCTCCACAGGTGAGGAAGTTGCTTAAGTGGAGACCAGATGAAGTACTATTCTTCAGAAAAAGGGGAAATACAATCGAAGTTACTAAGTGTGATGGGTATACTGCTAGAATGACTAGGGGAAAATTGCACATACCCGCTGATATAGCAAGAAACCTTAACATAAAGGACGGATCCATAGTGGAACTGATTCCCAAAGATGACGGAACGCTAATTATAAGGCTATGTAGATAGCACATAAGTCCTAATGTACTGAACCAACAGAATAATAGCCTAAAAGAAGGCATAAGCCCATAGAGGACATTAAGCTCTTAGACCGAGAAACTTTAGTGCATTTAGCCCTAGGTATTTCTCTATAATCTCTTGTGGGAATCCAAGTTTATCCCGTAATATGTATATGTCTTGTCTTAGTACCTCTGCTGAATGAGAAAGACCTAGAGCAGTACTATCACTACCAAACATTATTCTGTTCTCTGCGCCGTAAGCGAATACCTTTCTAAATGCCTCTTCTCTATATACCGGTGGAGTTCCAGGTGTTGCATCAATGTACATTTGAACATTGCCCCTCCTCCTCTTTGCAGCATATCTAAATCTGCCCCATAACGCTATGCATTCATCGACCCATGGCCAACTTATATGGGCTAGTGCGAACCTTATCTTCGGATACCTTATGAGTATCTCATAATTCGT
>JAGGUS010000052.1 GCA_021158375.1 Thermoprotei archaeon | reverse complement strand
GGATGGTCTAAGTGCTGAAGACTGCATAACCATCCTATCTGAGGAGTTGAACAATATTGCAGAGACTATATCAAGAATTAAAAGTACCTGTATCGAAGGTTCGAGACAGAGCGTAAAAGCAGAAGAACAAAGGACAATAGTATATGCAAAACTAGAAAGACTAGACGAAGAACACAAAGAAATCTTCAAGCAAGTCTCACTAGGCTACTGCACGGTAAACTCATTAACAAAAGCACTCAACATTAAATCCCACAAGATCAAGAGTATGCTCTCAGAACTAGTCGATAAAGGCTGGCTAGATGTACTAAAAGTAAGACCACTAAGGCACAGCGAGGTCTTTGACGTATACTTCCCAAGCCCATATGGTCTAATCGCATGTGAAAAATTACTAAATGCCTCTTGGACCTTTGCACAAGCTCAACATCTCAAAGAATTAAAGCAGTACATTAGCGATGAAGACCTCATAGATATGGCTAAAGAAAGACTAAGACATGCTCACAAGCACATACTAAGCATCAAAGATGACCCAGCACAGTGCCTGATAAGATACTCCGAAGGCTCACATAAAGCAGACCTCCTAGTAGACGGCAGATATGTTGAATGCGAATCACTATCAAACGATTTGGAACAGACAACCCGCATGTGTAAAGCACTTCACGAGGCACAAGACGAGATTATAATCATAGTCCCAAGCCTCCATGCAATTAGAATGATGTTGCAACGAGTTTGTCTAGCTTCATGGAGGTTTGGCTATAGTCTTAGGCTTAGGATAGCTCATATTAATGAGCTTAGTCGCCTAGAAGCTATGCGTAGGTTCATGATTTTGAGACCACCAAAGCCAAGATAGCCTATTGATAGCGATAGCACCCCACTCCAACTGGTCTCAGAAGTGATAGCTAGTGATATCTTAAAGCCCTATATACCTCTGCTATCTTAGCGATAGCACTAGGATATCTTGACTACCACTCTTATTGATATCAGCAGATATCTCATGAAAAGCATATTCACAAGACTAAGTGATGAAGAGTACAGGCAAGTAAAGGAGTATGCGAGAAAACATGGAATGAGCATTTATGAGGCTGTGAGAGAGCTTATCCTACTTAGCTTAACAGAGCACGATTTTAAGATGAGACTACTTCGCATAATAGAACTCTATGCTAGACTAGATTCTAACTTCAGGTATGAAGTTGAGAAAATACTAGCTGAAATTAACGAGTTGTAGGGTTTTATTATCCTATTTTGAGTGCTGGGTATAATTTAGGTATGTTGATCCCTTAGCACGGGTAGGCTGAAGGGATCTAGTAGTAGCTTGGTTGTAACTAGGTTGATCACGCCTTTAATATTTCTTAGCAGACCTGAATGGGCCCTAAGAGTGACTAGACCTAAGTGTCCTTATTGTGGTGTTAGCTGTGTTCTTAATGATAACTATGAGTGGGTGTGCCCAAGCTGTGGTCTTGTTGTTGATGATTCGAGAGTAGTTCAGGATGATTATCATAATTTAGTTTTTATGGATGATTATAGAGGTAGGGTTGAGCCTGAGCTTAAGAGGAGGTTGAGGCGTCAGTGGAGGGAGGCTAGTAGTATTGAGCATAAAACTAGGGGTGGTACTAACTATGTTGTTGAGCTTGTTAGGTCTAAGCTTAAGCAACTCTATCCTGAGTACAGAGAGTATCTAGACAACGTTGACGTTCATAGTTTGAAAGAACTGTTTAGGCACTTTCTATTAGCTACTAATCTACCATATGATGAGGCTAGGAGAGTGTTTTTGGATATTTGCAGGAAGGCTGGTATTAGGCTTCCGAGGCTTAGGCCTGTTAAGGTGCTGACTCCTTCTGCTGTGAGGCGTAGGTTGAAGGTCAGGGGTAGTAAGATTGCAGAGTCCTTGATTAATATTGGTGATGCAAAGGTTCGTGACTTGGTAGAGGCTCTAATGAAAATTCCAGAATTCCAGCCAATAAACATAAATGCCTTAATAGTAGCAGTAGAAAAGTGGGTTAATGGTAAGTCTAGCGTTAGGGAGTATAGTAAGCGTGCCTTTAGGCGTTATCTAAAGCTTTTAGAGAAGTACTCTAAGATAAATGCCTACATCTTAGCAGAACGCTATGGTCTTAAGCTTAATCATATTGCACTACTCAAGAGGATTAGTATTCATGGTGTTAGGGAGTCTATTAGGCGTGGTAGGAGGATATTAAATGCAATTGATGACACTCTTGGTAGTGCCCTAGTTGTAGCTAATGCCTTATACCCCGAAGTGGGAGAGACTCACCTGAAAGTAATATCACATTACAAACGCTATTCCGACTACGTGCGGGCATGTAAAGCCTTCAACTTAGAACCCCTAGATAAGAAGGAGTGGAGAAAAATTAAGGCTGATCTAGAGCTTCTCAGGGATAATCCTCTTAGCTACATTCAGTGCTTGATCCCTATTTGGGAAGTGGAGTATAAGCTCAATCTGATCACCCCTTATAAGAACCTTACTAGCACTTAAGCGTAGTATTACGTTTTCAGCATTGATTAGGAATATGTTTAAGTGGTCTGGATCTATAGCTGAAAGCCTCCCCACCCATACTTCACCATTCCTAGCTCTAACTACGACATGCTCATTTCTAATGCATATGAGTGTTTTTAGCATCATTAGGTAATCAGCTCTTAATATTGAGCGCCAGTCTTCTGTAACCTTCCTATAACCCCTAATAATCTTGGTAATATCTTTCTCAAACTCTTTACTACCACTTGAGGCTATTACGTTTAGAGCATTTCTTTCTCCTACTTCTCTCATGGGGTTTAGGCTTTTAGGTTTAAGAGGGGGTAGTGGTCGTTTTGTCTCGAACCTTCGTGACAAGCACCTTTATATTTGCTCTATAGGCTATAGTATTGGAGCCTCTCCTGAGGGGATGAGGGGCCCCGCCCATTAAAAGCATAAGCCAATGAGGGAGAGGCTCAATCAGTTTGATAATTTAAGACTACTGTGCCTCAAGTATGACACACAACACCCCACCTTTACAGGACAAGTTGATGTCGTATAGTAAGCATTAAACATTCACTATTCTCCCTTGGAATAAACTTCTAGACAGCTGTTAATTTGTTCTAGATGTCTTAGAGTAACTTATGACTCTCTGGTAACATCTAAGATAAAACAAAACTACATCCTACTAAGCATCCCCTTATACTCGATAGTATGATGTTCTAGCATAGTGTTAAAACTAATACGCCCCCATATGAGCTTAACATACTTAGCCATTTATGTAACTCTTATTATTAGTACAATCTAGATCGTCTAAGATCATTACAAGCTCAAATATACATTTTGTTAAATATGTTCTTATTAAAGAAAAGCTTTATATATTATGAAGATACTAAATTATATCGAGAGGTGGGGGAAAGTGAGATCTAACTTATTAAAGTATATATTTGTAGAAGTGATACTTAGTGCGCTCATAGTGTTCTCATTTTTAATTAACTTTACACCAGTACAAGCTAGTCCAGATAGATACTATGTAGGATACGAGTATTATGGTTATAACTTGGATACAGAGTATGCACCTTATGGCGTTCTTGGATATATCATCACCATCTCGCCAGAAATACCAGAGGCTTCTAATTTCCTTGCACAATGGGTATGTGTGATAATAAGTTATACGCGTCAATACTGGATTCAAGTGGGCTACGTAAAGAGTAATGGCTTAATTTCTGATACATTTAGTTTTTACATAGAGGTGCAGGACGAACTGGGATATCGGCGTTCAATACTCAATATAGAACCAGAGGTTGGCACGGCATACAGATATGATATCACAGGCTATTTCTCTGCTTCTAAAGGATACGTATGGAGCGTAGGTATTAGAAAATATGGTGAGATTTCTGATGTATATCGAACAGATGTAGAAACATATCCGTACGAATCACATGATCTACAGGCGATGTCCGAAATGACTTCAACAACCATATGTATTAATGGTACTCACTTCTGGGATCTAAGCTATTGGGATGGAAGATCATGGCCATATTGGAATAGGCATGTGCCTGAGGACTCCTTAGTTGATCCATATCATTTAGTAGAGGTATCTGATCATGAATTCTATGCTTATGGAGGTGGTTAATATG
>JAGGUS010000306.1 GCA_021158375.1 Thermoprotei archaeon | reverse complement strand
GCGCCAATAGATTCTAATATGTACTCTATGGCTTTTTCAGGCTCAGATTTCTCACCGCATATGTAAACATCTATTGCTGCGTACTTGCACTCAGGCCATGTGTGTATTGAGATATGAGAGCCAGAAACTACGACCATACCGCTGACGCCTCTTGGAGTAAACTTATAGAAGTGCGTTATTCGTACATCCATTTTCCCTATCTTTGCTGCTTCGAGGAGTATTTGTTTTAATTTGGCGGGATTTTCGAGCACTTCAGGTATACATTCCGATGCCTCAACTATGTAATGATAACCCTTGGGTTTCATGTATTCCTATTCTGTTATCCTATCTTAAAAACATAACGTAATAGTGATGTAAAGAGGAGAGGAAAAATATTTAAATAGCCTTGTTAAGACTGGTGAGGAGAGAGACAGCATTATCCCTCAGTATCATAATCTTAGTATTCTCAGAGAGGTTTGTTGATAATATTGCGTCTACCATCTTCCATATCTCCATACGTGGGAACTCCGATCCGAAGAGCAGACGATCAGCAATAAAGCGCTCAGTTATTCGTCTCCTATATCCTTCAGTTAAGATAGTGCATAGATGTTCCTTGGGTTTGCCAGTAAATACGCCTGATGTAATCGCATATACGTTTCTATTTCTAAACATGACAGCATAGAGGTCATCTATCCATGGCCAAGCCATATGTGTTATAACGATTTTTAATTTGTTGTACTTCCTTGCTATTTCATCAACTATAAGAGGGTTGCTCCATTTTATGGATAGTCTATTATTCCATGTAAGCCCCATATGGAGGACGAGGAGCATTTTATTATCCTCAAGGAATTCGTATATTCGGCTTAATTTTTCATCGCAAGGATCGAACAATTGATAGGCGGGGCTTAAGAATATTCCTATGAACTCATAGTTGCTGTAGAGTTTTTCCAACTCTTTGAGTGAGTCGTCCTCTAGAGGATCTATGCTCCCAACTCCTATGAAGAGTTCAGGTCTCTTCTTAATGATCTCGTAAAGAAGGTCGTTACCAGGCATGTCACAACCATGCGAACGTTTGGCATTGATAGAATAAAGAATGCCTCTTTCTACGTTGGCCTCCTCCATTTGTTTGATTAGAACTTCTAATGGTTGTGGACTCGTTCTCAAGTAGAAGACTTCACGAGTACATTCATCTAATTTAGGTACTTTAGCTATAAGCTCTTTTATTCCTAAGGCATATACCAAGAAATCTATATAGCCTTTCAAGGCTAATCACCAACTACTTGAATTAAGATCTCACGGGAGTGAGGGCCATCTAGCTCAGTAAAGAATATCCTCTGCCTTGCGCTTAATAGCAATTTTCCATCTTTGAGAGGTATTGTTAAGAAGTGACCTAATAGCACGCTTCTAATATGCGCCCAAGCATTTACAGCTGCCCTACCGTCTTTATAAAAGAAGTGATGATGATAGTACTCATCATCCTCTGGAACTATCTTATGTAGGTAATTCATAAAGTCCTTTAGAAGGCCATCTTCTTTTTCATTAAGGAAGATTCCAGCAGTAGTATGTCTCACGAATATATTGACTATACCATTACGTACTCCACATTTCTTTACAAAGCTTTGTACTTCATCAGTTATATCGATAATCTCTGTCTTCCTGTTAGTAATGATCTCCATTATCTTCACTTCAATCTTCAATGTAGGATCACCATACATTATAGAGCGTGTATGTTGTTATTATCTTTTTAATGATCTAAACTCAATGAACGTCACCACATTAACTAAAAAGAAGGCTTTATACACGTCAAATACAGATATACAAACATCCATAAGATAGCGGGCTTAAAGGTCTTATTAACTTAATAAGGAAAATTTAGCAACTAATGAATGTTAATAGCGCAGGTGATATAGTGAATTATATAGAATTATATAAACATAATGTCTCCATAAGGATACAATTGTATCCTTTGTCTATAATGGTTCTAAGAGATAAAGAGCCCCTAGTGGAGAGACTTAGTAGCGAATATGATATTGAGTATGGTGGAGTACGAAGAAGCTTCATGCCCGAAATAATCGATAGAAAGGAGGATAGCGCGATATTAACTGATAAAAAAGTTGGAGTATCCCTTAAGATAGGCATATTAGATGAGGGAATTATAGAAATAGGCTGGAATGCTAAGGAAGAACTTAATAGCGTAATAGATGCTTGGATTGCAATGGATCTAAAAGAATGGTATGGACAGGGGGAGCTTAGATTTCAGGAATTTCCATTAAGTAAACACTTCATATCAGGAGCACCATACTCTCTCTATGGGGAAGAGTTCTTGGCAAGGAGGATACAAGTACCCCTCTGGATTAATAGACGAGGCTACGGAATACTAATTGATAATTATCGACTCTTTGAAGTGGTGTTCTTTGGCAGGGGGATTATTATTAAGAGCAGAGATACTGCGAAGTTCACATACCATATAATTATAGGAAGAGATATGAGAGAGTGTCGAAAGAGGGCTTTGCGGAAAGTAGGGCTACCGCAGAGGATCCCTAATAAGAAGATGCTATCTAGACCGATATTTTCAACGTGGGCTTACTTTAAGAAAGATATAGATCAAGATAAGGTGTTAGAATTTGCGAGGGAGATAAAGGAGCATGAATTTCCATGTAGTATTGTTGAGATAGATGATAAATGGGAGAGGGCATATGGAGACCATGAATTTGATTATGAAAAATTTTCAGATCCGAAGGCTATGGTAAAGAAAATACATGAATTGGGATACTTAGTGACTCTCTGGGTGCATCCTTTCATAAACTACGATTCTAAGGAGTATGAATATGCTAAGGTTAATGGCTACCTAGTACTTGACCCAGAGGAAGATAGACCGTTAGAGGTAAGATGGTGGAACGGAGAGGGCGGGCTATTGGATATAAGTAATCCTAAAGCTAAGGAGTGGTTTAATCAGGTACTCAATTCATTGAAAGAGAAGTACCTTATTGATGGTTTTAAGTTTGATGCCGGAGATGCTACATACCTCTTAGTTAATAGAAGAGGGAGAAGGTTGTTAGCTAGGACTTACAGTAATATTACGCCAAATCAATATACTGATGAGTGGATTAGATTTATCGCTGAAAATCACTACGACCTTGCAGAAGTACGAGTTGGATTTTTAGCCCAGAAGTGGGGAGTAGTAACTCGAGAAGGAGATAAGGAGTCCATTTGGGGGTTAGAAGGAGGCCTTCACGCTACTATAACTCAAGCGCTTACGCTTTCCATTACAGGATACCCCTTTATAATGCCAGATATGATCGGTGGAAATGAATATCACGCTAAATGCGATAAAGAGTTATTCATTAGATGGGTTGAGGCAAATATACTAATGCCCATAGTACAGTTCTCTATACCTCCTTGGAGGTATGATGAAGAGACTGTTAGAATCTCTAGAATGTATACTGTCCTTCATGAAAAATTAGCAGAATATTATGTAATGCTTTCAGAGAGAGCAGTAAGAGAGGGAGAGAGCATAGTAACACCGCTTGTCTTAAGGGAACCAGAAGATGATGAGTGCGCATGTATTAACGACGAATATTTAGTAGGAGATATTTTAGTAGCTCCAGTAATTGAGAGAGGACGGAATGAGAGGGGGGTATACGTACCTAAGGGCAAGTGGTTGGATTTATGGACAGGTAAAGAGATAGAGGGGCCTACGAGAATTAGTGCTGATGCACCACTAGACGTGTTACCCCTTTATGTCGAAGTGAATAATAAATGGTTAATAGATCAATTAAAGGTCATCTGTAAGGAAGTAGGGTTCCCTTGGAAGGCCTTTATGTAAAGAAGGGTTAAGGAAGTTTAAAAATAGGATGAGAGGAATAGATAAGAGATAGATCCATATGCGAATTAAGTACAATAAGGCCCTCATATTAGTGATAATCGCAGGAGGTTTTGCAATATTAGGATCTACCATGAGCAAGTCACCTACATTGCCACTATATGCCAAATCATTAGGTCTTTCAGATCCAGAAATAGGC
>JAGGUS010000034.1 GCA_021158375.1 Thermoprotei archaeon | reverse complement strand
CTATGGTCCGTTATAACGGTTAGATCTTCTATGTATTCTCTACTAGTAAGTTCCACGTAAACTGGTCTGAATATTCCTCCATAATGGAAGAAATCGAAGTATGTATTATTCATTCCCTCCCCTGGAGGAACACATTGAGGAGTAAGCGTATTGTCTACTTTCACTATTAGTTTGTTATACTCACCAAACTTTACTGCATTACTCGCATTTAGTCTAAATTGTGTAAATGCCCCTTCATGTTCTCCAATTTTTACGCCGTTAAGCCAGACTTTAGCTCTATAGCTCACACCTTCAAATACAATCCACACTAGCTTACCTTCGTATTCTTTGTTGATAAAGAACTCAGTTTCATACCAGGCCGTACCCATATATTGATCTAGTGATGGTCTTTGTTCATTCCATGAAGATGGTACGTATAATAGATCATTAGTCTCGATACCGTCAAACCACCCCTCTTTTTCTCCTACATCTTCTGGATCTATTTTGAATTTCCAAAATCCTTCAAGTGTTATCCTAGGTCTATACTTACTGAACATAGTTTCTCCTCTTTAGTTAGATAAGCTATGATTGTTTTTGAATATTGTCATTATGTAATATACTTCGATGTTTCCCCTAGTATATGGAATATGGCCTTAAAAATTCTCATATCCTGTCATTACGTATGAATCTTCACTATTTTCTGGCCCAATATCTTATTGTTTGGCATAAGCACTAAGTGACCATCATTTTGCCTTATATGAGTATATAACATTGTTATATTTTCTACGATCCCTTCAATACCTCCTATGTTTACCTGTTCTCCGATCCTTATAGGTTTAGTAAGAAGTATAAAGAGGCCTGCAAGAGCTTGACTAAGCACTTGTTGTGATGCAAATCCTATCACCATGCCCATAAACCCCCCAATGGCTATTCCTGTAGCTTCGCCTGATATAGTGCCAGTTATGCCAACTAATATACTTCCGAGCCCTATTATTTTCACTAAATTCTGTATCATAGTAGCTTCTGCATGTCCATATTTCTGTCTGACGCTCCAGTATACAAATCTGGCAAAGGAATTAACAAGAACATAACCTACTAATATTATATATGTGGCCCTTATGTACTGTTCAAAATCCAGTATCCTCTTGACTCTGGTTCCTGGAATTACATCCCTCAGTAGAAAATCGAGTAATGCCTGAAGTACTATGAATGTTATTACGTAGCCTATGAATCTGGCAAGAGCAATTCCAGGCTTCTTTAATTTGGCCTTCACATTATCCCTTGTAATATTCTATTTCTTCTTTTCGCAATATATATTTATCTCGAAGCATTCAAGCTAACAAGGTTATTAATTATATTTGACCGTATATTTATGCATATTTCCACTTATAAAGTGATACTTTTTAGCGATACTTTTAAATTAGCTCTACTGACAAGTAAAGGACTTAGTGTTGTTTAAGTATGTAAAGTATTAGCACCATCATGATCATGATCTTACCTGGGTGATAACTATGAAGAAGAGCGCGCTTAGGAAAGATCTAAACCTAGCGGAGATAATAGCTTTAGGAATAGGAACAATGATAGGTGGTACAGTCTTTTCATCTTTAGGAATGGCCGTTTTTTCACTAGGCAGGCTTTCCCTCTTATCCATCATTCTTAATAGCTTAATAGCAATTCTCATAGGTTATAATTACGCGAAATTAAGCACGCGATATCCTTCCTGCGGGGCTAGTTATTCATTTATCGCTAAGGCATTTCCCAAAAACGTGCTCTTAAAGCTCGCTACTGGCTATATTGCGCTTTTTGCATACGCTTCAGCTATATCCTTTTATGCTGTTGTTTTCGCACATTATATCCATACCCTCTTAGATATACCTGTAAGGATATTCTCCATAGTTGCTATTGCAATCGCGCTTATTGTAGTTAGCGTAATAGTTAATATGATGGGCGTTAAAAAGACCGGAATTCTAGAGAGCCTTCTATCATATTTTAAGCTATCCGTTCTCATTATAGTTATACTATTTGGGCTCTTATTATTGCACGATAACCTATCAATAAAAGCATATGATGCTCCAATTACCATCACTACTGCTATTAAAGGTATACTATACGGATCAGTGCTTACCTTTCTTGGCTTTGAGGGATTCGAGACTATGGCAAACGCATCAGAAGAAAGCAGAAAGAAGCACTATGTAAGCAAAGCTATTTACTTATCGCTAATTACTGTTTCATGTATTTATATCCTTACTGCCCTCCTTATACTGTTCGCAATAAGTAGTAATATAAACAAGCTCTCCTATGTTCATGTAGAAACATTGTTAAGTAATGTAGCATTTATGGCATTCGGAAACATAGGCAAGGAGTTAATCTCTTTATGCGCCCTAGTAGCTACTATCTCTGCTCTTAATGGTAGTCTTTATGCCGTTTCGAGATTAGTGTATGCTATGAGTAAGGATAATATACTTCCTGGCTATCTCAGTAAACTTAATAAACACGATGTCCCTTACAGGAGCATAATACTAACTGGTATAATTTCCTGCTTGCTTATAGTATTTAATCAGAAAGTAGCTCAGCTCAGCGAGATCACAAGTCTTGCCTTCTTATCAATTTTTACGATTACATCTTTTGCAAATCTAAAAGTTTATAAAGAGACTAGTTCTAGGGTAGTACTATGCCTATTAGGCACACTCTCCCCTCTAATACTGATGTTATCGACTATTTCGATTGCTCCATCCACTTTAGTTCCATTTGTACTATGGACTGTATTGTTAACCACAGTAGGCCTCATCATATTCATAATTAATAGATACTCTTCGTCTCTTCCAAATCATGCTCGGGTGATTAAGTAGCACATATGAAGACAATAATAACTCCGTTAAGATTTTATAATGTAATAATATTTATGTATAAATGTCAAAAGGATATTTCTCCAAAGTACTGTTGTTTCTTGATATTTTTCTGAATAATTCTAGGGGAAGAATATATAAGAGAACAGTATAATTTTTATTTGAAATTAGGAGGATAAGACAATGATTTTAGCATTTAAGAAACATCCAATGACTAAATTTTCATATGAAATAGGGCGTTTTGTCTACTTGCCAGGCCGTAACATATATTCGTGTCATATAAGGATTTCTCCTGAGGCAATAAGCAAACTTGATGCTATACTAGACGTACTCAAAGTATTCATCCAACGTAAGCTCCCAATAGTTCATTTAAAGATCTCTAGACCTACTGAAAATAAACCAATTGATATAATTGTTTTCATAGATCTCACTGAGAAGAAAAGGAAGAGGGAGATGAACGATACGCTTAAAGAGATAAAGGCATTGCCTTTAGTTGACTATGTAGAGCTTAAAGAACCTACATTTAAAGGCTTAGCTGTATGCGATAAGTTCTACTTATTAACCATAATGGGTGAACGCGCTATAATCTTAAGACGTACGCTATATGAAATCTTCGCGAAAAGCCTAAGAGATGAACTAGGAAGTGGTTATGTAGTATGGCTTTACCAATTGGGCATTGAACTTGGTAGGAACTCATACAGATACAATCGTAAGCTCGTAGGTGATGATATTGACAAATTAATAGCGATGGGCTCAGTAATGTTTGGACAGGCAGGTTTTGGTAAACTAGAAGTAGTCAAAGTTGACTTCTCAAGTGGACGTGCGATTATTAGAGTGTATGATTCCTTTGAGTGTGAGTTATATAAAGGTTCAGGAAAGGCATCGAGCTACTTTATAAGAGGAATAATCAAAGGCTATGCTCAAGAGGTATTTAGGAAAGAAGTAGTAGTTACCGAGACCAAATGTATTGCTAAAGGTGATTCATATTGTGAATTTGTAGTAAGTTAGCATATTATTCTTCGTTTATGGTTTTAATTTTCTGTCGCTT
>JAGGUS010000279.1 GCA_021158375.1 Thermoprotei archaeon | reverse complement strand
TGCAACACGTTTTTTCAAGGATTCATTTTCCTTCTTTAACTTCTTTACTTGATCTTCTAATTCCTTAATCTTTTCCGTTAAGTCCTTAAGCTGAGTATCGGGTATGAAGCGCTCGATATTTAAGTCACGCCATTTAATAGCTTTCTCCTTATCATCGTATTCCCCTACAACACTTATTCTTATATAATCATCTTTATCTATTCCTCTCTTTATTAGCTCTTCAAATATAGTCTTATTGAGAAAAGCCACATCTCTAGCTACTATCTTAGGATCTACTTTACCTTTGAATACAGCGAAAGCAGCTCTTCTAACTAAATTCGCATATCCAGTTGCCTTTACAACTCTAGTCCTTATACTCTCAGGCATGCCCCCAACAAATAATTTCTCGAACTTTACTATAAGCTTTGTTCTATCTAGCAGATAATATAAAACCAAGAGATGCCATCAGGCGACATATGATTAGTTTTTTATTCATTTCAAACAAAAATTAGAGCGGTGACATTGAATGGGTAAGTTGTATAGACTAGTTATTGATATTCATAACCACGTGTTTAAACAGCCTAAATTTGAGGAACGACTCTTAAAATACATGGATGAAGCTGGAGTTGACATAGTGTGCTTATCACCATCCCTTGAATTCTTCGAGCCTCCATTTAAGGATCCAAACAATAAGGTAGTGGAGGAGTTAATGAAGAAGTATCCCGATAGGATAATAGGGTTTGGAGCAGTATATCCTGGAAGAATGCCTTATGATCTTATAGATGAGCTACACGCAAAGGAATTTAGAGGAATAAAGATGACGATACCAACTAAGCCTTATGATCATGATGACTTCATGAAATATTATGAAAAAGCAGAAGATTATGGCATGCCAATACTATTTCACACAGGAGTCGTCGCCAGATTCAAATATGATCATTTAGCGAATGTCTCCTCTGATAGGATGAGACCTGCCCACTTAGACAGAATTGCTAGAACATTTCCAAAGCTTAAGATAATAGCGGCGCATATGGGAGATCCATGGTATCTTGAAGCGTACATGACTGCACAGAAACATCCTAATATGTGGATGGACATCTCAGGGCTAGCTAGGGTTACTAAAGTTATAGCAATAAAGACATACTTAGGCATTAGGCTTACACCTGATAAACTCCTATTTGGTCTTGATGAGCCTCCAGAGGAATATCCAAGACTTGTATGGTTCTGGGATACCGCCTTAAGAGAGATAGGTATAAGTGAGGAGGATAGAAGGAAAATTTTCGGAGAGACAGCCGCAAAGATTTTAGGGATTAAGTTCTGAGAATATTAGAGTATGAAAAACTGGAAGACCTGCGCTGTACTAATGGCGCTAATAACACTCTCTTTTCTCTGCTATATGAGGATTCAGTGTAGAGTAGAGGAAGGATTAGTATTGTGGATATATACGCTAATTCACAACATTCGAATAACGTATGATGTCATGCTTATTGTCAGTGATACAGCGGGGTTTTTAGGCGTTTTAATAATGCTAGTCATTATTACAATATATGAAGTTCGGAATAAGAGTAACATAAGTAAGTACAGATTACTAGAGCCTGTAGTTACTCTAGTTATTGCCATGATAATTGTCGTCCTCCTTAAGCTCATTGTAAGGGCTCCTAGACCTCGCAATTTCCAACTAGCAGGTATAGATAAATATGGATTTCCATCAGGTCATGTAGCACGTTGCTCTGCTATATACTATGCTAGCAAGTATAAGCTCCTTCTGGCTTGGACCATACTCGTAGCGTTTTCGCGTATTGCATTAGGCATGCACTATATAATGGATGTAGTAGGCGGATATCTGATAGGACTTATATCACACTATATTAGTACAAGGCTAGAAAAAATCACACCACGAGTTTTGGGTAAACGTTTATCTCAAGTGCTTTGTTGAGTGCCTGTTCAGCAGAACCCTTTATTACGTAGAATTCCCACTTAAATTGCTTATAGCTCGGAACGCCTTCAGTTAGGAAGCCAACAAATCTACGAGGTTTATCGATAGTAACAGCTAAGTGCATTGTTTCATTATTTTTAACTATAAAGGTCTCTTTATCTATACCTAAAAGACCATTAGGTAGCGGCAAATAGAACTTCTCGCAAGAATACTCATCTAAGTTTAAAACGACTACTTCATCATCTGCTAATGATGGTGAGTAGATTACGTAGTCTACACGAAGAGGTACTTTAAATCCAGCTATGCCCTCCTTAGGTTTGAGCTCTGCTCTGACTAAGTACACACCCTTATTTAATTTATAACATTTAGTAGAGATATCATCTCCTACGAAGTCTATAGTGATAGGTAAACCAGCTTCCTTCATCTCTTTTTGATGTCCCTTAAAGGGCATTATCGTATTATTCTTCGTATCTATCACTATTTTCTCAGTGATGTTACACTTCTTCTTTAAGGAATCTATCACCCTTAATGAGTAGAAGGTAGCTAGATGCGCCTCCTTTATGCTATATCCAACTTCTACGAACGTTGGACTCCAACCAGTAGAATCGCTAACTTCGGCTAGTAACTGGTGTTTAATAGCCTTATTCAGTATGCGCTCTTCTTCAGAGACGTTATAACCCTTTTCTTTAGCCCATTTTATAAAACTTAACGCACCAAGGACGTATTTCCTGGATTTAAACGTTAATGATCTTATTTCCACATCCATCTCATATGGGCTTGC
>JAGGUS010000067.1 GCA_021158375.1 Thermoprotei archaeon | reverse complement strand
TCTTTACAAAATTCTTTATCTCCTCTACTTCCTTAGGAGACAACGCGATGGAATAAGGTAGAATAAGGACTCGATACTCTCCGCTCCTTAGTATACCATTTTCTATTTGTTCAGTTGATATATAGTTATACTGAAAGCCTAAGTGTTCAAGAAGCATATTCCAGCCATCCCTATCGTTCATAAAAGTCTTGAATTCCTTTGATGTCCAGGTCGAATAGCCTAAATCCTTTGTAATCTTACCATCTTGAATCCATGCACCATGTGCACTTGCCATAGAATAATGTATTGCAATTCCATCATGCTCTCTCTTAGCTGACATAATAGCCTTACCTATACCTCGCTCTATTTCATTAAATACTTCACTTAGGTCTCTACCGCTTGGATTAAATTTCAGATCTGGATCGATTTCTGAATAGACCCAAAAGACTAATGCTCCTCTATGGTTATGAAATAGTCTTCGCCATATCTGATCTTTCAGTTTAGGGCCATACGCACCATAACCAGTAGCACCGCAGATTATAGTCGAATTAGAGAATGATCTATGAAGCTCCTCTTGCCCACCTACGGAGTATATTTCGAGCCAGTCTAATACTTTATCTAAACGCCACCAATCACAGCCGTTATGCGGATATGGTGCTTGTGTACCGGTGATTCCAACTATTGCTTGAGGATCAAGATTCATTATGATTTCTTTTATGAATCTGAATATGTCGGTAAACGTTATCTCCATAAAAGTTCTATGATCTGCCCAAGGGGCATAATCCCCATGAGCTTGTGCCTCTTCGGTTGTCATGGGGATTACTTCATCCCAGCTCTTGAAGTTAGTATTCCATTCCTCATTTAGTTTATCCAGACTCCCATAGACCTGCTTTAACCAACTCCTGAACTTCGCTAAGCAATAAGGAGACCAACATAAATCGAAAGCATCACCATAGCATGTTAAGGAGCATTCATCCCCTAAGAAATATGCCATAGGGCTATATTTCATGTAATCATTTACTCGCTTGATGACATATTCCTTTACCTCATTACGATATTCAGGATCATTAAGGCATGGCCTTCTGATTAAATATGATTTATCTTTAGTCTTATAGTACATCTCCTTTTGCTTTAAGTATGCATCACGCCTATACCAATAAACACCTAGTCCCTTTACATTTACTTGCGCTATGTACTTAAATGAACCCCAAGGATCATCCATTATAGTAATCCCAAGCTTTCTAACTTGCTCTTCCCATGTAGAATACCAAGGTAAGGCGAAGTATGGAGTAGACCATGGCATGTAAACCTCATAATCATTCCACGTGCGATTTTGTAAAACTATTATCTGCTTCCTAACTAGGCTATTTAAATGATTGCCTTCAAAGATAGAGCATTGTATTATCGCGCTTCTAGTTAATACGTGCTTAGTATTCAGAGTAAACGTAATTTCCATCTTATCGTTTAGATCAACTTCTCTCTTTTCAATGCACGTAACCCTACCGAACTTATCTATTACTTTAGCTACTACAGTATACACTCCCTTTCTTATAGGGACTAATGTAGTAGTGACTTTTATTTTCTCTCCAACTTTTACCAGATCCTTATCGAGGGACACATTAAATATGTATGCTCCCTTCGCTACATTAATTACACAGGATCCCCAATCGTAATGTCTTCCATTAGGATCAGTTAATATTACGTCGAGGTAGTTTAAGCCATAGTCTAGGTTGGAGGGGATTTCTACTTCAACTACATTCTCCCCCTTGGAGACCTTTACTCTGAGCGTCCCATTAGCCTTGAGCTGATATAACCAGTTACGATATGTGTAGTTTATTATGAGAACCCTTTCACTGTCCTCCTGATTTACTATAACTAGTTTTATCTTGTTCGCCTGTAATTGATTTGGTTCAATCGTACCTTGAGGAGCCACTATTTTGGAGATGTATATCTTAGGCTCTCTCTTCGCTGCCCATATTATTGCACGTATTAGTAAGCTGTAGAAGTGCTCCCATGGAATTTCGTATTGTACATTTTTATCCACATATGGTATAATGCCTATTTCGCGATAAGCAAATGCTACAACTCGGCCTTTTCCATAGTTTTTAACGGCAAGAATTGGATAGTTACCTTTAGAGCTTACTATTAGGGCTTCTGCATCATTAGCTAGTTCGTATTTGTAGAAATACATATGATCAAAAGGCATGCCTGTTAAGACTACATTCCGTGTTATATAATGATCCCTAGCTATTATCCAATTATCTTGAGCTAATGCTTTCCAGTTAATTCGCGGGTATCCGTCAGATGGGTCAACCCAGTCACTAAGGCAATAAACTAATGGTGAAATCTCCCATAAATCACTTGCTCTATTCTTACCCTCATTTCGTTCTCCAGTAAATGGATGAATTATGACAAGGCCTGTTCCCTCTGCAACACGTTTCTTTATAGCATCTCTGACCTCCTTAGGTAACTGATTCCATCCATTTATACAATACATTATGATGACATCAAACTTAATATTTGAATCCATATCTTCCTTTAGATAGTTGTAGAGGAGACTAAAGTCATTCTTGTCGCATCTCTTGCCATAGTTATCACCGACACCTATGCTCCATTTATTAACATCCCAATCCTTATCAATAGTAACTGTTGTATAGTTTAGGCTCAGCCTCTCAGCAAGTTCAACTACAATTCTACCATCCCTAACTGATGGGATGATGTATGCATTTATGCTACCATAAGCGTATGGCTTCGCCCAAGGTATATGAGGTGTTACTATAGTCATGTTATATATTGCATCTATGCGTTTCTCGCGTTTAGAAGGAACTCCACCTATTGGAGGAAGTTCTTCACTAGGAGGCACATTTTCACTCGTCTTATGTTTCTCTTTTCGTATCTTTAAAAGCCTTAATGAGAGGAAGCCTGAAGTTACGATAATAGCCAATAGTAGTAATACTAGAAATGATTTTCTTAAAACCAGGAAACTCACCTCAAATTATACTACTAAACTATCCACTATTTATTCGTTATTTAAGTCTCGTAATAATATGAAGATCCATGCTCCCAAAGGTATAAATTGTTTGCTCTAATACACTAGAGAATATGCCTGCCGTATATGCTAAAGTCCTATATACTGGAAGACCAAACGAAGTAATGAATAATGTATATGTAATATTTGAGAGAAAAAAGATAGTTGATGTCACAAGCAATAGGCCAGACTGCGAAGTAGTAGCTGAGGGGATCGTTACACCAGCGTTTATTGATGCGCACTGCCATATAGGAATGGCAAGAAGTGGTGAGCCTTCTGCCGAAGAGGAAACTAATGAAAGGATGGATTCTGTAAACACGTTAGCAGATGCTATCAATGCCATATACTTCGATGATAGGGCATTTAAGGAATCAATAGAATATGGTGTTCTTTATTCCTGTGTACTTCCAGGAAGCGGAAACATAATAGGAGGTAAGGGAGCTATAATACGTAATTTCGTCGACAACGTGGAGGAAGCGTTCATAAAATCTGCAGGCTTTAAGGTAGCATTAGGATTTAATCCGAGAAGACAGTTAGAGTGGAAAGGAACAAGACCCAGTACGAGAATGGGAGTTATAGCAATACTCAAGAGGACGCTTATTAAGGCTAAGAAAGAATATGCTTTAGTACAAAAGGGGAAGAAGACAATAGAGGAAGTAGATCCGAACATAGAGCAACTATTTCCAGTAATAGAGGGAAAAGAAGTACTAAGAGTTCATGTACATAAGAATGACGATATACTCAATCTGCTCAAACTAAGAAGGGAATTTAACCTAAAAATAGTAATAGATCATGCATGTGATGTGAATTCAGAAAAAGTATTTCAAAGAATAAAAGAGGAAGGCGTTCCAATAGTTTATGGACCAGTCGATGCCTTTCCGTATAAGACCGAGCTTAAAAACGAGTCATGGCATAATATAGGTAAATTAGTTAAGGTGAAACCCTTATTCGGATTAATGACAGATCACCCCGTAGTATTGCAGAGGAACTTATTCCTGCAATTAAGGTTCTTCAGAAGATTTGGCATGAGCAAAGCAGAATGCATATCGATAATAACAAGCGCTAACGCAAGAATTCTTGGTATTGA
>JAGGUS010000053.1 GCA_021158375.1 Thermoprotei archaeon | reverse complement strand
AATATATCCGTTAAATCCGGCTTCTTTAAGGGCTAGGAGAAGCTTATTCCAATCTATTAGACCTAGCCCAGGTAACCTATATCTCCACCATCCTCTCTTTTCGATTATTCCTAGCCAGGATAGCTTAGCACGATCTATCTCTGTATCCTTAGCATGGACATAGAAGATTTTATCTGCAAACCTTCTTATTGGCCTATACGGATCTATAAAGAGCCTTACTAAATGCGATGGATCATAACATAAACCAAGATATTTCGAGTCTATTTCCTTGAATATCACTTCCCATCTATGCGGTGATGTCGCTATATTGCCTGTATCTGGACAGTTCTCTATGGCTATCCTAACTCCATGATCTTCGCACTTCTCAAGTATGGGCGTTATGAATTCTTTGAATAACTTAACGTTATCATCAAAGCTTTTATCCTTATCTACTCCTGTCGATATTGTTATGAACTCAAAACCCATGTCACAGACTAGCTCTACTCTCCTCTTTAGTTCCTCTCTAAGTTCTCTCCTCTTTCTCTCATTCTTTTCTTGAAAGTTTCTACAGAATATCAAACCTATTATGTGAATTCCTGTATCTTCTATTACCTTTTTAAACATGCTTTTATCAGCTGGTACATGAGGTCCCACTTCTAGAAATTCAAAGTCATTTTTTGTAGCCCATTTAGCTATCTCCTCTAATGAGCGTTTTCTCAAAGCATTTGTTAGAAAACCTATTTTCAATATCTCACCTGTTTATATATTCATGTTATGAAATATGTTGTTTTCGTAAATATCCTAATAAATACTTTATATTACATAGATAAGGTGAGGGGCTGTTATGGGAACATGGGTTGGGCTTTATCCTCCACAAGCGATATTCCTGAGAAAACGATTTAGAAAGATTCTTCTAAATCCTCCAAACTTCGAACCTGGTTCTTGGTGTGGTGCTGGAAAGTTATGGATTGATGAGGATAGCGAAGAATATTGGCTGACAAGCAGACCTAGGCTAGGTTCCAAGAAACGCGGATATGCCGTAGAGATCTATCGCTCTAAGAATGGAGAGGACTTCAGTTTAGTGACATGGATTACCAAGGAAGAATTAAGTGAAATGGCAAAGGTAAACGTTCATAGTATTGAGAATCAGCAACTATTGAGAGATCCTTTTACCGGAATGTATCATTTATATCTCTCAGTTGATGTAGCTGAAAGAAATGTGGCTGGAGATGAAAGAAGGATATTTGAGAGCAAGTGGGAGACGTTCCTTTTAGTGGCAGAGGATCCAGCAGGGCCGTGGGAACCATATGGCTTTGTCATAAGGGGTGATAGAGACTATGACTCTGGTGAGGCAAGGGATGGTACTATAGATATAGTCGACGGACGGTATTTCTGTCTCTACAAGGCAAGACCTAAGGGCTCCGATATAGTACACATGGCCTTAGCTGTAAGTAACGATGGTAAGAACTGGATAAAACTTGGCGTTCTAACAGTTGATGAAAGCGCACAACCCAACTACTTTCTCCTCAGCGGGACAATCCACGCTGGTTCATTAGGGCCTGTATTCATTGGAACTGAGACCGTTGATTTAATCAAAGGGGCTGCATTAACAAGACGTTTCTCAGCGTATGTAATAGACTATAGAAACCTCAACCTAGAAAGAATATTCACTGCTAGATGGGAGCCTGGTTCTAAATATGAACATCCTGAATACCCAATTCATACATACTGCAACGTGGTTTACGACACATTAAGGGATAGATGGTTAATATGGGTGGAGGCAGTAGATCCAACATACAGTAAAGAACTAGGCCTTAACACTGAAGTAGATAGAGTACTACTGTATATTGCATAAGGAGGTGTTACCATGAGTGTCGAAAAACTTAGGTTTTGTTTTATTGGCGTTGGAAGAAGAGGACTAGAGCATATGCGAGTGGCTAGCCGCTTTAAGGAGATATCTCTAGAAGCCGCATGTGATATAGATGAAGCTCGTTTGAGGGAAGTTGCATCTGCTTATGGAGTTAGAACTTATACTGATCTTGACGAGATGTTAAGTAAGGAGAAATTGGATGTAGCAGTAATATCAACCCCAACACCCTTACACGTATCCCAGACTATTAAATGCATTGAAGCGGGTCTTGACGTCTTATTAGAAAAACCCATATCATTGAATATAAATGAAGCGAACGAACTCTTAAAAGCAGTTCAGAAAAGTGATCGAATAGTTGCAGTTGGTTTTCAGACTAGGTATCTAGATGTAGTAGATAAGATTAAAGAGTCAATCGATTATGATACGTTATCCATGATAGTAGGCTATTGGTATTGGACCGTGCCTATAGTTAAGTGGATTAGACGTAGGGATCAAGGTGGAGGACAAATAGTAGACCAAGCTATACACCTAATAGATCTATTTAGGTTCTTCGTAGGTGAAGAAGTTAATACTGTCTATGCTGTATATACTGAAAAAGGCAGGAATACTAAGGAGGATAAAGAGGTAGGCTTCGATAATTGGGCAAGCTACGTTGTTGCCTTAAGATTTAATAACGATACTATAGGCTGTATTTATAGCACATACGCATTATATCCTGGAGTATTTCGAACTAAGGAACGGAAGGAAGTGAAAGACCTAGCTACAAGGGAATCGTCAGTAGTTATAGACATAATCTGTAGAGAGATGTTAATTCGTTACAGGTATCCGCTAGTCGCAACTATACATCGTAGAGATAGGGAGTTATCAGTCTGTAAGGCAACCAAGGATGCAACTGCTAGCATGTATAAAGCATTCATTAAGGCTGTTTTAACCAGAGATAAGAAATTAATACGCACTCCCTATGAAGATTCATATAAGACCATGGCTATAGCATTAGCTGCAAATGAGTCTGCGACAACAGGCAAAATAATACGTATAGAGGAATTCGTAAAAGGCTATAGCCCTCGAAAGGTTTAAAAGTTCAGATGTTTAAAAGCTTGATTAGTGACCGCAGATTTCCGAGAACCGTAGGGCGATGATCTCCTAGGCGACTAGGATGAGCCACTACGGTGAGGGGGTCTGCGGGAAGCGTGATGAACCACTTACCGTGATTAAAAATAACAAGAAGTAACGGTAAGTGGGGAACGCTAAGAAATAGATTATCCTAGTAATTTTATTATAATCTTCATTGTTTCTGCTAAGTCTTTAAAGAACTTCTCCGGGAATAATTTGTAAGGGGTTAGTTCAGCAGTAAGATAGTCATCATAACCTACTTTCTTTAAAGCTTCAATCACGCTCGGCCAATTAACGTTTCCCTGAAAAGGATATGTTATGCTCTTAAGTCTAATATTATAGTCCTTTACATGAACTTTTTTGATTCGCTTACCTAATATTGATATCCAATGTTGAGGATACGCTTGATGACAAGCTAACACATTTCCTATGTCTAAATAAACGCCTACTTTCTCGCTCCCTACTTCATCTATGAAATTGCGCATCTCAAGCGGACTCAATAAGAAGTTATTTTCTACATTCTCTATACACAGAAAGACGTCTTCTT
>JAGGUS010000255.1 GCA_021158375.1 Thermoprotei archaeon | reverse complement strand
AAGTTCTTGAAAATGCTCGTTCAAATGCAGAGTATAAAGGTCTTGACGCTTCTAGGCTCTGGGTTGCTCATGCCTGTGCGCATAAAGCTATGAAGCTCAAGAAATATATACCACGAGCCTTTGGTCGGGCTACACCATTCTTTAAGCAATTAACACATGTAGAAATAATCCTGGAGGAGCGATAGCATGACGGTGAAGGATATTTTCATTCAAAAGGGAATTCAGAAAATGCTTATAGATCGATTTTTAGAACAGGAACTTAAAAGGGCTGGCTATGCTGGTGTTGACATTATTAGAACGCCTCTCGGTACTAGGATAACCATATATGCTGAGAGACCTGGAATGGTTATAGGCAGGAGAGGTTCCAACATAAGGTTGCTTACTGAGAAATTACAGAAACTATTCAATATAGAAAATCCTCAAATAGATGTAATACCTGTAGAAAAGCCTGAACTTAATGCAAAGATAATGGCTGAACGTATCGCTAGGGCTCTAGAGAGAGGCGTTAGGTTTCGTAGAGCTGCATTTATAGCTTTAAGACAGATTATGGAAGCTGGTGCACGTGGTGCTGAAATAATTATAAGTGGTAAGTTACGAAGTGAAAGAGCAAGAACGGAAAAGTATTCTGCGGGCGTAGTATATAAATCTGGTTATCCCTCTGAAGCAATGGTTGATGAGGCTGTATCATATGCTCTTCTTAAGCCAGGTATTTATGGAATTAAGGTCAGGATTACACTTCCTGATGTTCCACATCCAGACGATATAAAGATTAAAGAAGAAGTTTCCGAAAAGCAGGAGAAGGAAGAAGGGGAGGAGGGTAAATAATGGCGATCTTACGTCCTAATGAAATAAGGCAGATGAGTCCTGAGGAAAGAAGGAAGAAATTAGAAGAGCTACGTGCTGAGTTGAGCAGATTACGTGCTTTAGCGTTAGCCAGAGGACAGTTAGATAATCCATGTAGGATAAGGGAGTTAAGAAAAGCCATAGCCCGAATATTAACGATAGAACGAGAGGAGGAATTAAAGAAAGCAAGGAGGAAAAGGAAATGACAAAAATAACTCCTACAAACATTTATAGGCATGAACTCATAGGTCTCCCTGTCACTATCATTAGTTCAAAGAACAGATATCTAATAGGAATTAAAGGTTTTGTAATAGATGAGAGTAAAAACATGTTAGTAATTCTGGATAGAGGCAAACCTAAACTTGTTCCCAAATCCGTCTGCGTATTTAGATTTACTTTACCTGATGGTACTCAAGTAGATGTTGATGGTAATCTCTTAATCGGAAGGCCTGAAGATAGAATTAAAAAGTTAATAAAGAGGAGGTGGTGATAGGGATGAAAAAACATGTAGGAATACCTGGAGTAAATCCTCCAACGAAAACTTGTGATGATCCATTGTGCCCCTGGCATGGCTCTCTATCAGTAAGGGGGAGAATTTTAGAAGGGAGAGTAGTCTCAACTAAAATGCAAAGAACCATTTCAGTTCTTCACGAATACCTACACTATGTGCCAAAGTATAAACGATATGAAAGGAGACGTAAGAAAATCCATGCACACTTACCTCCATGTATTGAAGTGAAAGAAGGCGATATTGTAATAATTGGTGAATGTAGACCTATAGCTAAGACAGTACACTTCGTAGTAATAGGGAAGAGAGAAGAGGGATAAAATTCGTAAAACTTATTTATTACAAGCCAGCTCTATTCTTAGCCTGAAGAGGTGATAACAATGGCAAAGAGAGGAGCTAAAGTAGTTGGTGTATCGTATAGATGGGGTTATACTCCAGGTATATTCCTAGGCTCTTACGTTAAGGTAGCTGATAATAGTGGTGCTAAATTGGTTAGGATAATAGGGATAGTGGGTCATCACGCTAAATCAGTTCATAGACGAATTCCAGGCGCTACTGTAGGCGATATGGTTGTTGTCTCTATCAGAGAGGGTAAGCCAGAGCTAAGGAAGCAGATATTAAGGGGTATTGTCATTAGGCAGAGAAGACCATTTAGAAGACCTGATGGTACATGGGTTAGCTTTGAGGATAATGCTGTTGTAATAGTAACACCCGAGGGCGATCCTAAGGGAACCGAGATCAGAGGACCAGTAGCTAAGGAAGCAGCCGAAAGATGGCCTAGAATAGCAAGCCTAGCTACTTTGATTGTCTAAACCTTTCCAGAGTTCCCTTTACGAATTTTAGTATCTCCTTAGAGTTATCATAGGGATATGCTCCTAATACATCTATCCAATCCGCAAGATAGTTTAAAAGACCTTTATATCTCGTATCCCCAAGCAATACGATGCCATAATCGTTTGGGCCTCTTACGAGCCTTCCTATAGCTTGGTTTACCTTCCTCATAGCAGGGATCTTATATACATATTCAAATGCCTTATCCTCACCATATTTATCCTCATAATACTTCATCTGAGCATATGTTGCTAAACTGGGTTCAGGGTATGGAACGCCTATTACAATCTCTACTTCTAATTCTCTTCCAGGATAATCTACTCCTTCACATGTTCTACCTCCTAATACACCTAGAAGAACTCCTCCACCTATCTTCCAGCACTTCTTAAATTCCCTTATCTTCTCCTCTAATTCTCTAGTGGACTCGCCTCTCCTCTCCATAAACATTGGCTTATTTAAACTACCTAGTCTCTTAACTACTTCGTCCATTACTTCGTATGATGGGAAGAAAATCGCAATATTACAGTCTAAACTATTGACTACATTCATGATAAATTTTGCTATACTTTCATACATTTTATCACCTCTTTCATCGTATGCTGTAGTAATTCCTGTTATTACAGCAGCCTTTACTCTACCTGCATATACGGGCTTTATCTTAAATTCATGAGTTCTCGGAATTCCACATACCTCTATGTAATGTGATAATGGGCTTAATGTAGCTGACATATGTATACTAAGGTGCGCATCTTCTACTAGCTCTTTTATTGCAACCTGTGGATCTACACAATATATGGAGTAAGATATGTTCTCTCCTCTCGAAGATAGGACATGTACATATCTCTTATCATAACTAGTCTCGACAAGTTTGTTAAGGAATTCTATGAGTTCTTCAATGCTAAGTATATTTCTAGGTCTTTGCCTTCTTATAGAGGCAGTCCTTATCAGTCTCTCTAAATAATCCACTATGATCAACAAGCTTTCTTTAGCCTTTAATTCAAAATCATATACGAACTCCTTTGCAGGATACATCCTTTCGCATTCTGTAGCCCTTTCCTCTAATACACGTTTCATAACTCTTAAGGCCTTAACTATGGCGTACTTATATGTGCTTAATGATTCGAATTCTTCTCTACTCCTAGCTATTTTTCTTACTTTTATTTCTTTAATACTACTCAACACGTTGTCTATTTCCCTCCCCGTAATGCTTAACGATTCTACTTCTTGAGCAACATCTATGACATTATGTGCTTCATCAAAAATCAGAATTGAATCATTGAGCATAGTATCTAAGTTAACTAGCAGGATCTTCCTCAAATCTCTATCCAAAAGGTATAAATAGCTTAATGCGATAACTCTAACTCTCTTAGCTACTTCAAGTCCTAATTCATGGGGGCATACGCCTAATTCCTTACCAAGTTTATATATTCTATCAGCATGATGTACACCTGTTCCTAATGTATCTAGAAGCCTATCTGTTGCTTTCTCCTTAAAGGCCATATGGTATGGACAAGTCCCTCTAGCTTTATAGGCTTCACATAGCTTAACCATGACTTTATACGGTAACTTCTTAAGCCCTTCCATTAAGCACATCTCACTTTTACCACGTAACATAATGCCCGAGACATCATATCCCTTTTCCTTCATCGCATTTAGTTCCTCTATGACCCTTGTCATCTGCGTATGTGTTCTGCACATGTAGAATACCTTAAGATCTTGTTCTATAGCATAGGGCAATATCACCGATAACACAGCTACGGTCTTCCCTATGCCACTTGGAGCTTCAAATACTGCATTTTTCCCTTCATCAAGTACCTTGATAAGATTGTTTATTATCTCCTTTTGCCCTTCTCTTATTTTACTGTATGGAAAGAAGAGGCGCTTTTCCATTTCTATTCCTTCATACGTCTTGTGAACTGAAAAATAAATATGTTGTCTGCTATTCTATCCATTAAGGTGGAACGCTAGATGATATATTCACCATTTGAAAGCTTCCGTAACGAGGTAAAATGTCTACTAAATAATGCCCTAAAGGAGCTATACCCCGAGGTGCATACGGAATTAGAGCTAGAAATACCACCACCTGGACATGGTGAATTAGCTTTCAAGGCTTTTACATTAGCTAGAGAGCTTCATGAAAATCCTCTAGTAATAGCTAAGAGGATTCAAAAGAAGATATCTTCCACGATAGAGAAGGGCAAGCTTATAGCCAAAGTAATAGCAGAAAACGGGTATCTTAACTTCTTCGTTAATATAGACGCTCTCGCGAGTACGATACATGAATCCTATATGAACCTCGGTGAAAAATATGGATTCAATCCTGTAAAAGAAAGTAAGAGGATAATAGTTGAATTCTTAAGCGCAAATCCTATCCATCCGATACATATCGGAGGAGCAAGGAATGCATTTTTAGGTGATTCTATAGCACGACTCCTTACCTGGCGTGGCCATAAAGTCCGCCGACATTATTATGTTAACGATATGGGGCGACAGGTAGCTATAGCCGCTTATGGTTATATGTTACTGGGCAAGCCAAAGTTATGGACTAAGTCAGACCATGCAATAGGTTTCATATATGCTGTAACCTCAACCCTTCTAGATCTTAGAAAGTATAAAATAAACTTAGAAAGAGCTAAGGCTTTAGGTCTTGACGAATATTATTCCAATTTGCTAAGAAAGATAGACTCCTTAGTAAGTGTATTATCAGAATTAAGACAGCAAAGTACTGAGGTCTTCGATCGACTTGTTGATGAATTCAATAAAAGAGAAGATCCTGAGGCAGAGATAAACCATATGATATGGGCTTATGAAAATAGGGATCCCAAAACAGTAGATTTAATAAAAGGCGTATGCAACCTGGTTCTCGAAGGCTTTAAGGAGACATTATCTAAAGTAGGCATATTCTTCGATTCATTTGATTGGGAAAGTGAGATAACATCATGGAGTGGAATGACGAAGAACATACTAGAGCTCTTAAAAAGGACTAAGTACGTGTCGTTTTCAAAAGGAACTCTCGTCTTTAATGCAAATGCCTTAATTAATCAAAGACCATGGTTACGCACTAAGTTAAACATACCTGAGAATTACGAAGTACCGCCCCTTACTTTAATAAGATCGGATGGCACTACGCTTTATACTACACGTGATATCGCCTATACGCTATGGAAGTTTAAACGTGCAGATAGAGTGATAAACGTAATAGGCATGGATCAGAAAGTTGCCCAACTACAGCTTAAACTAGCCTTAATAGCGCTAGGCTATGAAGAGGAAGCATATAATCTAGTTCACTGTGGCTACGAGCTAGTATCTCTCCCAGGCATGAGCATGTCCGGTAGGAGAGGGAAATATATAACGCTAGACCATATGATAGATGAAGCAGTTAGAAGAGCTAAAGTAGAAGTAGAGAAGAGATCACCAGGCCTTACAGAGGATGAAAAACAGAGGATAGCCGAAATAGTCGGAATAGGCGCTATCAAATATGCTTTAATATCCGTCTCCCCCCTTAAACAGGTGGTCTTCAAATGGGAAAACGTATTGAGTTTCGAAAGGAATAGTGCGCCTTTCATACAATATGCGCATGCTAGGGCATTCAACATATTAGCAAAAGCAGGGAAGGTAGCACGTGATGCGAAACCGTATAAAGGGTATATACAAGATCCAATAGAACGCGATCTTATAATATTGTTATCGAAGTTCCCAGACGTGATATCAGAAGCAGCAGATAAACTAAGGCCGGATCTATTAGCCGAGTACGCCAATAACCTAGCGTTATTGTTCAACTCGTTCTACGATAAACTACCTGTACTAAGAGCAAGACCAAAAGAATTAATGCTGACAAGACTATGGATAGTTAGAATCGTGCAAGTAGTGCTAAAGAACGCATTAAACTTACTAGGCATAGAAGCTCCTAAGAGAATGTAGGACAAATGGTT
>JAGGUS010000107.1 GCA_021158375.1 Thermoprotei archaeon | reverse complement strand
GATATACACTATGCACTTCGATGTAGATAAGAAGGTCTTTATATGCATCTATAATGCGACTTCAAAGGATCTCATATCGTACATTAAGATACCTCTTAGGCACTATCCAGACTTCCCAAATGGCTACGATATACAATGCAATCAGACGGACTTCTCATACGAATGGAACGATACGACACATGTGCTTAAGATAGTAGTCAAGAACCCTGAGGGATTTACATGTCTGATAATTAAACCTAAAGGCGTTAAGGTCTCTCAAAAAGAGATTGAGAAGTATAAGCCACCAACTGGTGGTACTCAAGGGCCATCTCCTAGTGGTGGAGGTGGTACCTTAGAGCAGAGGAGGAGAGAGGTTATTCAGCTTATTATCTATCTCATAGCGATATTTGCGATAGTAGTATTTATAATACTCTGGGTAAAATCAATGTATAAGAAGCCTGTAGGAGGTGCTAGTAGTGGAGTATGAGATTATTCAAAAGCCCGCTTATTCCTTACTTAAGGTCTCCTTACGTTCAGGTGAATCCGTGACAGCAGAAGCTGGAGCTATGGTTTTATTTAAGGGTGATCTAGACATTAAGACCAGTACTGGAGGATTAACAAAGGCATTATTGAGGAAGCTATTTGGCGGAGAGACTTTCTTCTTAAACACATATACTGCCAAAGAGTACGCTGAGATATGGTTTGCTCCTGGTGTTCCCGGTGATATTTCATATATACCTCTTCGTGGACAAAGTATAATAGTACAAGACTCATCTTACTTAGCTCATCATGGAGATGTAGACATAAGTGTGACCTGGAGGGGACTTAGAGGCCTTCTAGCCGAGGGTGAGCTTATATGGTTGAAGCTAAGTGGCTATGGTGGTGTATGGGTTAATTCGTATGGCGGCATGGTAGAAGTCGATCTCTCTCCAGGTGAGAAAATAACAATCGATAATTTCCATTTCGTGGCTATGGACGGTAGCGTTAATTGGCGTATTAGGAAATTCGGTGGTTGGAAGAGCTTCTTCTTTGGTGGTGAAGGATTTGTTGTAGAGCTCGAAGGGCCTGGAAAGGTCTTACTGCAGACTAGAATTCTAATGGCCTTCGCTAGAGCTCTAAGGCGCTATCTACCTAGTGGGAAAGGTAGTTCATTAGATCTTGGGCGTGGGCGAGGATTTCGCATTTCCTTTGACATATAGAAATCCGGCTATCTTTAGAAGTTCAAGTATACTCTAATATATTCTGCTTTATCTAATCTAGTCTGGGTGATTTATTGGCAGGCTGGCCTACATTAAAGGGGATAATACCAGCTACTGTATGTCCGATGAATGAGCGGTTTGAAATAGATGAGGATTCCTTAGAGAACTACATAAAATGGATTACGAGGTTTCGTATAGGTGGGCTAGCTGTAAATGTGGATACTGGTGAAGGTCCCCATCTATTCCCTGAGGAGAGGGTGCGAGTTCTTAGAATAGTATCTGATGTCGTTAAAGGTAAGGTTCCCATAATAGCAGGACTTCCTGCTAGGTTTACTGCTGAGGCTGTTAAGCTCGCTAGAGAGGCCAAGGAAGCTGGTGCAGATGCATTGCTAGTATTCCCAATACCAGCATTTATAGGTGGCGATTCATCTGAAGTTGTTTATAGATATCATAAGGCGATAGCTGATGGTGCGGATATACCTCTAGTTGCCTTTCAGCTCCAACCTGCACTAGGCGGTATTAACTACGATGAAGAAACTATAAGCAAGCTTCTCTCAATAGAGCATGTCATAGCGCTTAAGGAAGCATCGTTTGATGCTAGGCGTTTCTCCGATACGCTAAGGATATTAAGAAGCGCTCCTAGGAAGATCTCTTTGCTTACGGGTAATGATAACTTCATCTTTGAATCATTGGTACTTGGTGCTGATGGTGCTTTAATTGGCTTTGGTACTATCGGTACTGATCTACTTGTAGAAATGTACGAACTAATTCAAAAGCAGCGGTATGAGGAGGCAAAGGAGATTGCTGATAGACTGCAACCACTAGCTGATGTCATATTTGCTCCTCCTGTTAGACGCTATCGTGCAAGGCTTAAAGAAGCCCTAGTAATGCTTGGTGTCATAGAGCATGCCTATGTGAGACCTCCGCTTTTGCCAGTAAGTGAGGAGGAAAGAGAACGTATACGCAGGGCGTTAAAGGAGGCCGGTATACTCTAAGGGTGTATTAAATGGCGGATCTACACGTCGAAATAGCCGGAATAGCCTTTAAGAACCCTTTAATAGTGGCTGCTGGAACCCCTACACTAGACGCTAAGAACATGATCAAGTGTATAAAGCATGGAGCTGGAGGTATAGTCGCCAAGACCGTAACGTATGCTAAAATACATCAAATACAGCCGAGACCTAGGTTTAAAATAATACATCCCGAGGCCGTAGACTCAGGTTTCTTCTCTCTATATTCAGTAGAACTTATGGCACATCTACCTCCCGAAAAATGGGTTAAGGAAATAGAGAAAGTTAAACCCATAGCGAGGCAATATGATACTGTCCTCATAGCTAGCATAGCTGGAAGGAACTTAGAGGAATGGAGCAAACTAGCTAGTTTAATGGAAGAGGCAGGAGCGGATATGATAGAGATTAACGTATCTTGCCCTCATGTGGAAGAGGACGAGAGATCCTTAATGGGGAAGGTCGCTGGTTCCGATCCAAAAGTGTTAGAGTCTATAATAAAGGCTGTCAAGGAGAGTACAAGCCTTCCAGTTATAGGCAAGCTTACTCCGCAGGGAGCAAATCCAGTTTTAATGGGCCGAATAGCCGAGAGGGCGGGTATAGATGCGCTTGTCGCTACAGCTAGATTTCAAGGTCTAGTGCTAGATATTGACTCGATGAAGCCCATATTGTGGGGTGGGGCTGGGGGATATGGAGGCCCATGGATGGTTCCGATGAGTTGCAACTGGGTATACCATCTCGTTAAATCGGGGGTTAAGGTTCCCATAATAGGATCAGGCGGAATAATGAACTATAAGGATGCTCTGTGCTTTATGCTCTTAGGGGCTAGAGCAATACAGGTATGTACTGCAATTATCGTTAAGGGCTATAGCGTTATTGAAAGTATAGTAAACGGTATTAACGAGTGGCTTGAGTGTAAGGGATACACTTCAGTTACTGAGATCGTTGGGAAAGCAGTTCCTAATGTCCTCTCTTTGGAAGAACTGGACAGGAAATCCGTATACAAATCGTCTATAGATCAAATGCGTTGTGTTGCTTGTGGTCGTTGTGTTGAATGTTGTCCGTATAATGCTATTACACTAGATGGCAGGCGTGCTAGAGTGATAACTGAGCTATGTCAGGGATGTGGTCTATGCGTATCCTTATGTCCTGTAAATGCAATAACTTTAGTAAAGGTATCGTGAGGTGATTATGATGGTTAAGTTCTCTATATGTAATGAAATATTCCAAGGATGGCCATTAGATAGAGTATTCTCATTCGTATCACAATTAGGTTATGATGGAATAGAGCTAGCGCCTTTCACACTAGCCAATTCAGTTACGGATATCAGTAAGGATAGGCGAAGAGAAATAGCTAATCTAGCTAACGAATATGGCTTAGACATAGTCGGCATTCATTGGGTATTAGTAAAGCCTGAAGGGCTTCATATAACACATCCTGATCGCTCTATTAGAGAGCGTACTGAGGAATACTTAAAGAGACTTATAGACTTCTGTGGCGATATTGGAGCTGAAGTGATAGTCTTCGGATCTCCGAAGCAGAGAAGTGTCTTACCTGGTGTTCGATATGAAGATGCATGGAACTATGCCAAGGAAATATTCCGTAGGTGTAGCGAATATGCCGAATCATTCG